>JAYVWD010000788.1:0-4879 GCA_043786345.1 Pseudomonadota bacterium | reverse complement strand
CGGCTGCGTCGACTGCAGCGCATCGCGCCCCGCGTCGCGGCGGACGGCGGCCTCCAGCTGAAAGAGCTCGTAGTCGAGCACCTTCGTGTCGATCTTCATCGGGGCGTTGGCGGCGGAGCTGTGGGGCACGGCGCAGAGTGCGATCAAAGCCAGGAGGGCTGCGTGGCGATACATGGATCGTCCTCCTAAAGCTCCCGGGGAGCCGGTCTTAAAGAAGGCATGTTCTAACACATTTTAATATAAAATTTCTTACAACCAATACAATTGTAATGATTTCGGGACATTTGGCCACTCCTGGCGGGCGGGCGCGTTTAGCGGCAGACTGGGGGCCCGCAACCCGAGAAGCGAGGACTTCCGCATGATCCCGTTGGACGAGAAGCGCCGCGTGCGCAAGGACTGTACCCGCGTCCTGAGCAGGTCACCGCCCTCGATGGCGAGGGCGCCCGCCTCGTTTGCCGGCGGCACCGAGGTCACGGCCGAAGCTCCGGATCGGCGAGCGCCGCCACGAGGCTGGCCGGCGCCGCCGGAATCCTTGGGAAGCGTCAGTCCAAGGAAGCCTTGGGCCCCGAGCGCCTTGAGGGCCTCGCGCGGAAAGCGCGCCGTCCCGTCGACGTCCGCCGCATGGGGAAGGGCTTCCGAAGCCGCGAGCTTGCCGGCGAGCTCGATCCACTTCAGGCCTTCGCCATCTACACCGTAGATATGCTTCATCGAGGACACTACCTCGCGGGAAGATTGAGCTCATCGTGCTGAAAAGGTTACGGGGCATCGATGAGGGGGTCAACCCGCGCCGCGCGCTTCGGAGCCATGGCCGGCGGCCCGGGGACTCGAAGAAAACGCCTTGCACAAGCAAGGCCTTGAGGAATCGATTGTGGAGGACAGGAGACTCGACGAAAGGCTCTGAGGGCCTCAGTAATGAAAGCGACATTTCAACACCAACGACAGGTTGCCGACAGCGACACGTTCACCGCCGCATCTCGACATCTATCGATATTCACGCTGACTGGCAACAATTGGCAACAGACTCGCTGACCGCGCCCGGGGCGGGAAATCCGCCACCGAGGAATGTCGATCCCTCGCCCAAGGGGTCCAGCGCGCTCGGGAATTTTCAGCTGTCAGGGTTTCGCTGCATCGCCGTCCTTACGGGAGCCCTTCGGCGCGAGAACTGGATGCGGAGTTTCACCGCGTTGTGGCCGCGCGCGAACTCTTGTATGGGACACCGCTAGATGTCATTGAGACTTCGGATGATTCGGGCTTTTGAACGCACCAAGAGGACCGTATTTGGGGCCCCGAGGGACATCACGGACACGTCGGTTTTCCATCGGCTTTCGCTGATTACATTCCTGGCCAACACTAGCACCTTGCGGGCGCCGACTGCGTCGTCGCGCGTGACGCCCTTTCGGCCATGCTGCTGGAGATGCCCGGCGGCCTGGAGGCGCACGACGACATGACCATCGTCGTCGCCGACCTGGCGAAGGACTGGTGGCTACCTGCGGCCTGCGCCTGCCGCCGGCTCAGTGAGCTTACGGCCCGACCAGACCATCGAACCATTCGCCGCAATGCGGGACGGCGACGACCGCTGACCCGCACTCGATGTGGGTTTTCTGCGGCTCGGAAGCGAAGGCGCAGTGATGGCCATCCTTGCCGTCGATGCCCGAGCACAGAGCTTCGATGGGCGCGCCGGGGACGACGTCCTCACGGCACGGATCCATGTCGCGGCCGCATTCGACGAGTTTCCAGTCTTTGATCGCGAACGGCGTCGCGCCGACCGCGGCGACGGTGTCGGCTTTCACCGCTTCGGTCGCGCAGTCGGAAGGCTGCGGCCATTTGCTCGGAAACGTCGCGTCCTCTGGGAACTTGCAGTGGCGGCCGTAAGCGCGCTGATAGCTGAGCACGGAGTTGATCTTGCCGCACTTGTTGGTCCTGAGATGGTCGAACAGCGCCGGGATGTCGTAGATCCCGTCGAGAAAGCAAGCGCCGACCTTGCCTGTGCCTTTCCACGTGTCATCGAAGGGCGTGCGCGCCATCGCGATCACGGGAGTTGTTGCGCCGTGGCTCACGCCGGTGATCAGGAGGTGCTTCCCGCTCCACGCGGCTTTGATCTTCGGGTGCTCCATGACCGTGCGCACGAGTAAGTCCGCTCGTTTCGCCTCGAGGTTGTAGGGATATTCGCCCGACGCTTCGGCGGTCTCGTACAAACGCGCGCAAACGGCGACGTAGCCGCGCGCTTCGAACCCGGCGAGGTAGGACTCGTCATTCGACGCTTCTGGGCAGCTCATCTGGCCGCCGGAGAAATAGATCACGAGCTTGTCGCAAAGTTTGCCGCCGCAGGCGGCCGGGTCGGCGCGCCAGGCCCAGAGGCAAGGCTCGCTACCGGAGTCGAGCCCGCTGCACGCGGCGATGGTCTCCTCGCCGTGGCCTTTGACGAACGCAGCGCCGTCCGTGGCGGGTGAAGCGCCGGAGGCCGTCCCTGTGCCGGTGCCGCCGGTGGTGCCAGTGGCCGTGGTCACGGAGGACCCGGAGCCGGCTGGCGTCGAGGATCCCGACGGCGAGCCGCTCCCAGAGCCGGAGCTGCCCTCGGATCCTGAGCCGCGGCCGGATTTTCGGGGCTGCTGGGTGTCATCCCCTTGCCGCGGGCAGGCAAGCCAATGCGTCGCTGCCAGGCCCAAGACGAGGAAAAGCGCGCTGGATCTCGAGGGTTTCATGGCGACTCCGTGTAGACCCCTCCATCGGCGCAATTGTCCGCCGAGTTAAGGCGGCCGGCGGACGGTTTTATACACCCGATAACATTGATCTAAATTGCCCTGCCGACTTGGGCACGCGGTCTCCGCGCTGACCGCAGCCACGCTGGCCGGCCCAGCGATGCCTGCCGCCAGACCTTTACAGACTATCATAAGGGACGGCTGGGCTTCTTGTTCGTCGCACCCGAACGGCTCGCCGCGCTGGCCTACTTCGAGACGGTTGAGCCGCGCCGACCGACGCTGATCGCGATCGACGAGGCCCACTGCATCTCCCAGTGGGGCCATGCTTCACCACCGGTCGCGGGACGGCCAGTTCGCTCCGCTCAGGACGCCAATCGACGACAAAATCCCCGTGGATCCGTTTTGCAAAATTATCAAATCACGTAAAAGAGGGCCCAGGCTCGGTGCTTTAGATTCGGCTTGCTGCCGCTATAAACCAGCACTCAGCCATGACCGAAAGCTCCCGGAACCACTATAGTTATTGGCCTCGCATGCCGATGAAAGTCGGGGGGATGGCTCATGTATCCCAGACCTCCCTGTGTTTAACGATCGGCAACCAATGCTCGCTGACAAAGACCTCGGCCGCCTCTCCGTCATAGTTACCCGTGCCGCGGGCCTGCTCACGGTCGCGATCGGCGCGACTGTATTGGTCGGCTGGGCAACGGATAACGCTTTTCTAAAAAGCATTTCGCCGGGCTGGATCGCCATGCGCGCCAACTCCGCGCTGTGCATGTTACTCTCCGGAATCGCGATGATGCTGTGGACGAGTCCCTCTCGGTCGCGACAGCCACTGTCGCGCGCCATCCGAATAGGGGCCGCACTTATCGTCGCGCTCCTTGGAATGTTGACTCTGGCCGAGTTTGTCAGCGGGTCCGACTTATGGATCGACCAGCTTCTTTTCGCTCAGACCGGAACTATCGCCGGGACGTTGCCGCCGGGTCGAATGGCGCCGAACACGAGTCTCAACTTCGTTCTCCTTGGCGTCGCCCTGCTGGTGCTCGAAAAATGGGGCTCACGGCAGAAAAAGGTCGTAGATGCACTAGCCCTTACGGCACTTTTGATCACGCTCCCGCCCTTGGTCGGCTACTGCTTTGGCGCGTCATTCCTCCACGGGTTGGCATATTTTACTCAGATGGCGCTGCACACCGCGATTGGCACCGGCTTGCTCGTGATCGGGATCCTTGCCTACGAGCCGAAGGTGGGCTTGTTACGCACGTTCGTCCTCGATAATCCAGGCGCGGCCATGGGGCGACGGCTTCTCCCGGCAGTGCTCATTCTCCCCTTCGCAATCGGCTGGGCCGCACTCCTCGGCGAGAGGCAAGGACTCTATACGACCGAATTTGGCGTGGCACTAACGGTCATAGCGACAATGACGCTGCTTGCAGTTCTGACGCGCCGGGTTGCCGCTCTGGTCGGCACGATGGACGAGGAGAAACGCCGTCGTGCGGCGCGCGAGGAAGCCGCTTTGGAGTCGGCGCGGCTCAAGTCGGAATTCCTCGCCAACATGAGCCACGAGATTCGCACGCCGATGAACGGCGTCGTGGGCATGACTGGCTTGCTCCTCGATACGGCACTTAACTCAGAACAACGCGACTTCGCCGAGACGATCCGACGCAGTGCTGACTCTCTTTTGACGATTTTGAACGACATCTTGGACTTCTCTAAAATCGAGGCGGGGAAGCTCAGCTTCGAAGAAGCGGAGTTCGAGCTCCTACCCTGCGTCGAAGGCGCCGTCGAGCTCCTGGCGGCGCAGGCCTACGCGAAGAATCTCGAGCTTTCGCTCTATGTTGCCGATGACGTCCCGGTTTCGGTGACGGGCGATCCCGGACGCATTCGGCAAATCCTCACCAACCTCGTTGGTAACGCCATCAAGTTTACGTCGACGGGCGAAATCGTCGTTAGCGTCGTCACCGATACGAGCTCAGAGAGCCGGCCTGGTGACTCCGTCGTTCTAAGGTTTTCCGTCAAGGACAGCGGCATTGGCATCTCGGCGGAAAACCAAACACATCTCTTCCTCCCCTTCAGCCAAGCGGATTCGTCCACGACGCGTCGATTTGGTGGCACGGGCCTTGGTCTCGCAATCTCAAAACAGCTTGCCGAAATGATGGGCGGCAAACTCCAGGTCGAAAGCGCTGAAGGGT
>JAYVWD010000787.1:0-6548 GCA_043786345.1 Pseudomonadota bacterium | reverse complement strand
CTTCGCAAGCCCTGAAGATCATGACGATCGACTCGGTGTTCCTCGAGTGGGTGTCCAAGTTCACCTACGAGGCCAGCGGCGCGGCCGCGGGGGACGGCGGCGCCGCGACCGGCGGCGAGGGCGCGGAGCTGCCGGCGCCGTTCGAGCTGCTCGACCCATTCGAGGAGGAGGAGCTCGACTCTCAGGCCTGGGGCGCCGCCTGCGCCGTGCTCGCGCGCGGGATCGACTCCGGCAACGACTATTTCGCGCGCCTGCTGGCCGCCCTCCCCAAAGGCAGCGTGCTCGCCGCACGCCGGCCGCTCGACCGCCTCGCCGCGAGCCGGACGGCCTTGTGGTACGAGGAGCGGCGGCGCGGCGGCGCCGTGAGCGCGCACGAGCTCCCCCTCGACTACGAAGGCGTCGAGCTCACCGCGCCCGAGACGACGGCGAGGCTCATGGACGAGCTTGCGCCGGCGCTGACCGCCGTGATCGGCGTCACCGGCAACGACGCGCTGCGGGGGCGCGTCGCGGCTGCCGTCGCCGCGCGCGACTTCACGGCGCTACTCGCGACGCCGCTCATCACGAAGACCGGCACGATCAGCAAAACCTACGTCAACGCCGCGCGCCGCGGACCCGTCGAGCGCGAGGCGGCCAGCATCGAGACCGGGCTCCGCCGCTTTCTGAACGCGCGCCAACTCGCCGCCCTCAACGAGCAGGGCGAGAGCCTCTATGCGATCTACCGCATGCAGCGCGCCGCCCTCGCCTACCTCAAGCGCAGCGCCGGCAGCATCGGTTTTTCCGACCTGGCGCAGGGCGCCTACCGCCTGTTCCATCAGGACGCGGGCCTCGGCGTGCGTTTTTTGCTCGCCCGCACGCTGCGGCACCTGATGCTCGACGAGTTCCAGGACACGAGCCGCTTGCAGTGGTCGGTGTTCGCCGCGCTCGCCGCCGAGCTCACCGCCGGCGACGACCTCGCTGGTCCGGGCGAGCTGCGCGGCTCGGTCTTCATCGTCGGCGACGCCAAACAGTCGATCTACGGCTTCCGCGAGGCCGATCCGTCCGTCATGGCCGATGCCGTCACCCGGTTCGCCGGGCGCGCCGCGGTAACGACCCTGGCGAAGAGCTACCGCACCGCCCAGGTCGTCCTCGACTTCGTGAACGAGGCGTTCGCCAACGAGGCCCTGCCCGACTTCTCCGCCCATGCGACCGCGGCGACCGAGGCGGGAGAGCCCGTGATTCCCGATGCCGGGCGCGTCCTCGTGGCGCCCTTGCTCGAGGACGACCCCGAGGGCCAGACGGCGGCCCGCAGCGGGCCTGAAAAGGAGGCCACGCTCGTGGCGGACACCCTCGCGGCCGCGCTCGGCCTGTCCGCCGAAACCCTGGCATGCCCGGTTTTTGACAAGGATCGCAAAGCGTTCCGGCCGCTTAACGCGGGCGACTGCGCGATCCTCTACCGGTCTGGCGGCCACGCCGAGCTCTTCGAGGAGGCGCTCCGCGCCCGCGGCATCCCCTGCCACAAAGAGGAGCAGCACGGGTTCTTCGCGCGACCCGAGGTGTGCGATGCGCTGAGCCTCGCGCGTTTTCTCTGCATACCGGCGGACCTTCCGGCGCTGCTCGCGGTGCTGCGGAGCCCGCTCGGGCGCCTCGGCGACGAAGCGCTGCTCGGGCTCCTGGCGCGGACGGCGACCCAGAGCCCCGCCGAGCGGGTGAAGTCCGTGATGAGCGGCCTCGCCGCCGTGGCGCCGGCGCTCGCCGCGACCCTCGCCAGGGCCCAGGCACGAGTCGGCGCGGAGCCCCTCAACGCCGTGCTCGACGCGACCCTCGAGGCGCTCGACGCCGAGGCGGCCTATTCCGATGCGCTGGTAAACGACGCCGCCGAAGGCCTGTTGGCGCGCCAGAACCTCCGCCGCCTCGTCGAGATCTGCTTGAGCGTCGAGACGGGCGCCACCCCCAGCCCGACGGCGCTCTTGGCCGAGCTCGAGCGCCTGACCGGGCGCAACGAGACCGGCAACGCGCCGGGCCAGGGCGGCAGCGTGACGCTCATGACGATCCATAAATCGAAGGGCCTGGAGTTTCCGCTCGTCGCGCTCGTCGACACCGCCCGCCCCTGGGCGCAGCGGGACCCGTACTGGCTGACGGCGGAGACGCCCGACGGCGAAGGCCGGACCTTCCACTACGTCGGCACCCGCGACGCAGCCCCGGTCGAGGACCCGGTCTTCGACCGGTTGCGGGAGGACTTCGAGGCCGGAACGCGCGCCGAATGCATGCGGCTCCTCTACGTGGCGATGACGCGCGCGCGCCAATACCTGCTCGTCACCGGCCACCGGCCGGAGCGCGCCAAGGGCCTCGAGGGCACGGTCTTCTACGGCCATCTGAGCGCCTGCCTGAGCGCGACGCGCCGCCCGTTGCCGGTGCCGATCGGCGGCGTGACGTTGAGCGCCTGGAGCTCCGCGCCGGATCCGGCAGCGGTCCCGGTCGCGGCGGCGCCAGCGCGCGCGGAAGCCGAGGGTCCGCTGCTCGCCGGCCTCGTAAACGAGGCGGACGAGCGCGCCCGGCGGCTACCGGCCGAGCTCGAAATCGTGAGCCCGAGCGCCAGCCACGGCGCCGATCAGGCGGGCGACGGCGTCGATGCCGGTCCCGGCTTCGCCCTCGACGCGGGCGTGCCATCCGAGGATGCGGCGCTGTTCGGTACCCTCGTGCACACGGGCCTTCAGGCCTGGCTCGAGCGGCGGCCGTTCGACCCGGCCGCGGCTTGGGGCGCGTTGGCACCGGGAAGGGCGCCGCCTGACTGGTTTCCCCTTGCCGCCGAGCAGGTGCACGGCGCGGCGGAGGACCCGACCTGGAGCGCCTGGATCGCGGCCGGGACCCGGATCGACTGCGAGTTGCCGCTCGTGCACCGGTTCGGCGACCAGCTCATCCAGGGCGCGGCCGACGCAGTCGTCTTCGCGGCGCCCGGCGAAATCCAGGTGATCGACTTCAAGACGACCCTCGTCCGCCGGGGAACTGTGCCGACGCCGGCGGCACTCGCGGCCTTCTGCCGGCGACGCGGCTTCAACGACCAGCTCGGGGCTTATGCCCGGGCGCTGCGCGCCATCCACCCCGAGGCGCGGGTAACGGGGCTCATCTATTTCGTTGCCCTGCGCACGTTCCTGCCGCTCGAGGTCTGAGAAACGCAAAAAGGGCGGCATGAAGCCGCCCTTTCCGTAGAGATCGATTCGATTAGAAGAGGGTCGCGGTCAGCATGAGGCGGTTTTCCCAACGGTAGGGAACCGCGCCGCCGCTGGCGGTGTCGATGCGGGCGGCGTAGAAGCCGTCGGCGTACTGACGGACCTGGTTGAAGACGGTGAGCTTGTCGTTGATCTTGTACGACACGCCGATCTTCGTGATCGTGAGCTTCTGGAGCGTGTAGCCGTCTTGGCCGACCGTGGACGCGTCGCCCGAGACTTCTTCGGCGTACTTCGGGGTCCAGGAGGTGTCGAGCTCGGTGCCGAGCGACAGCTTGAGGCCGTCGACGATGCCTGGCTTGATGTAGATGGCCGTGTAGAGGATGTCCCAGCTGGTCGGCGTGCGCTGCTTGACTTTGTCGGAGGCCGCGCCGGTCAGGCCGAACTCGGCGCCGTTTTTCTCGGTGACGCGCTTGACGGTGACTTCAGACGTGTCTTTCTCGGTGGTCAGGGACGTGCCGAGCATGTTGAAGACATAGAGGCCGAGCTTGCTCGAGCCGGCGGGGAGTTCCCAGGTGGACGGGCTCTCGTAGTTGAGCGAGAGGTCGTCGTCATAGAAGTGACCCATGTTTCCGGCGTAAGCAGTGGACTCGACCGAGATCACGCCGCCGTTGCCGGCGTCGAGGGCGGTGAGGTTCGTGTCGCTGTAGAAATTGGCCTTCTTGGCATAGCCTTGGCTGTTGGCCTTGGCGAAGATCCAGGTCAGGGCGGTGTCGAGCTTGCCGTCGAACAGCGTGGTGCCGATCGTCGGACGGGCCGAGAGGCTGATCCGGTCCTTGTTGATCGAGTCGCCGGTCTCATAGCGGAACGCCGAGTGGCGAACTTCGACCTTGGCGTAAGCGCCCGGAAGGTAGTTCTGAACGATCGCCTTCTTCTCGGCGCTGGTGGCCGGAGCCGCCGCTGCCGGAGCCGCCGCCGTGGCCGGTGCTGGCGCGTCTTCGGCGTGTGCAACGCCTGCAAACGCGAAACCCGTAACGAGCGCAAGCATAGCCTTAGAGATTTTCATGAGTCCCTCCCTACCTGTTGCCGTTGATTTTGATGCTGCGAAGCTTTTGTCCGAGTACCCGCCTACTGGACAATGAGGTTTCTATAGAAAAGCCAATTCGGCGTCAACCGATTTATAAGAGACTATCATTTGTCAAGTGGTGTCGAAGGGTTGGACAGATGTACAAAGCCAATACGACGGGGTGCTATCAAGGCAGGCTTAAAATGATTCTATTAAATTGATAAGGTTATTCTATGAAGTCGGGGCCATGTGGTCGTCGCCGACGCCCCGGTCGAGGCCCCGGTCCATCTCGAACTTGGGGTCCCAGACGAAGCGCGTCGCTACGCCGTCGAGCTGAAACGGCAGACGCATCAGGTGGCCGCGCGCCTCGAGGTCATCTGCAAACGCCGCCACCAGGTCCGCGGCCTCGGCGAGCGAGCTAACGTGCGAAAGCTGCTCGCGCAAGGCCTTCGCGCCCGGCCAGCCCTTTACGTACCAAAGCAGATGCTTACGCATGCACACAGCGGAGCCGACGCTGTTGCTGTACTCCTCGCCTTGCCAGGCGAGGTGGTCGAGCACGGTCGCGCGCCAGGCGTTCAAGGTCACGGAGGGATCGCCGGTCTTGATCTCGTTGAAGACCCAGGGGTTTCCGAGCGCGCCACGGCTGACCATCGTGCCGTCGACGCCCGAAGCGCGGCGCATGTGCAACGTATCGCTTTGCCCGAAAAGATTGCCGTTGCCGATCACGGGGCAGGAGATCCGGCGCTTGATGGCGCCGATCCCGTCGAGGTCGACCGGCGCCGCGTAGTCGTCGCTGCGCAGTCGCCCGTGCACGGTGACCCAGGCGGCGCCAGCGGCGGCGGCGGCCTCGGCGCAGTCGAGTCCGGTCAGCGTCTTATTGTCCCAGCCGAGGCGGATCTTGACGGAAAGCGGCTTGTCGGTGGACTCACGGGCGCGGCGCACCGTCTCGGCGACCCGCTCCGGGTCCTTGAGGATCGCGCTGCCGCAGCCGGCCCGCACGATCTTGGCGACGGGGCAGCCCATATTGATGTCGATAGTCTCATACGGCATCTTGTCCAGGACCGCGACGGCCCGGCCGACCTCGTCGGCGGACCGGCCGGTGATCTGCACGCCGAGGATCGCCTCGGCGGGGTGCCGCTTGGCCATCTGATAGGTCCGCGGGCTCTCGAATAGGAGCGCCGTCGCCGACAGCATCTCGACGTAGGTCAAGTCGGCGCCCTGGCGCGTGCAGACCCGGCGAAACGGGTGGTCGGAGACCCCGGCGAGCGGGGCCAGGAAGACCGGGTTCGCGGGGAGGCCCAAACGGGCGAAGACCGCGGGGATGGGGGCCTGGTTATCGTGCATATTTTTTGATTATGATCACCGGCTCAGAATGCCAGCTCCAGAGGGGGGAGCCAGAGCACCGGACGCGCGAGCCGCAGGTTGTTTAAGGCGCCTGTGGGCTTCTGCTTATAGTTGTAGGAGGCGACAAATGCCACAACATCCCACCAGGCGTGGATGAACACGCCCTCGCCGATGCGGTAGCCGTTGCGCTGGCTGACCCAGCCCAGGTGATAACCCAGCAGGATCTGGATGATCGGCAGCGGGTTGGTGTTGAGGTGGGCGGCGCCGAAAACGAGCGACTGGGTGGCGTTGCTCCAGAAAGGGCTCCCCCACTGCTCCATGAGCCAAGGCTGGAGCCAGCCGCGAAAGACCGCCTCCTCATGGGTGCCGGCATTGTAGGAGAAGGCGCCGGCGTAGAAGGCGTCCTCGCCGCTCACCTTGTCGCGCACCAGGTCGGAGTCCTTGCCAAGGGGCTGACGCAGGCTCAGCAGGGAGAGGCCCGCGATGACGGCGAGGGGGATGAAGGTCGTCGGGCGGAGCAGGTACTCGACGTGGAACGGCGCGGCCATGATGTCGAAGGGGGTCTCTTCGGCCGTGATGAACTGATACTCGCCAAATTGCTTGCGGGTGCGGACCGCGGTGCGGAACGAGTGGTAGGTGCTCATGCCGCCGGACCATTGGGAGATCTGGCCCGCGAGCGCCATTTTACGGGTGATCGAGTCTTTGCTGTCGAGTTCGTCGGCCTTCTTGTCGGTCGGGTCCTCGTCGCCATTCTTGATGGCGAGGCGTTTGGCGCGGTCGCGCTCGTAGATGCCGTTCTGATTTTTGAGGTAGTCGATGTAACCGTAGCCGGCGGCCGCGGTGCCGGTGTAGGCGATCGCGGGGACGAACTGGCCCTCCCACCACTGGTCGAAGCCCGGGACGACGAAGCAGATCAGGGGAAACCAGAAAGCGCTGCGCGCCTTTTCGGGCCGCCGCCGCACGCTGAACATGTCGGTATTGGCGAGCCATTCGCG
>JAYVWD010000786.1:0-9497 GCA_043786345.1 Pseudomonadota bacterium | reverse complement strand
GGTCTCGAACGGGTCGGTGGTGAGCTCCTGCGGGACGAGGCCGATCTTCGAGCGCGCCGCGCGGTAGTCCTTGATGATGTCGTGGCCGTCGGCCTTCACGACCCCGCCGCTGGGGTTGACGATGCCGCAGATGACGTTGATCAGCGTCGTCTTGCCGGCGCCGTTCGGCCCGAGGAGCGCGAAGATCTCGCCGCGCGCGATCTCGAGGTCGATGTCCCGGAGTGCCACGAATCCGGAGGCATAAGTCTTGTTCAGCTTGGAAATGGATATGATCGCGCTCATCGGCACCACCTTTGTCCCGCAGAGAGGCCGGCGATCCGTCGGCAACACCTTTTGTTACCATCACAGCGAGGAAACTCCAGAGATCTTTTTATGCTACCCTCCCGGGAATCCGGAGCCCCCGTCCCCCCGGCCAAAGAGCACCATGCCCGACAAACTCGCCATCGGCACCCGCGCGATCAACCTCGTCCAGGTCCTGAAATTCTGCGGCCTCGCCGAGAGCGGCGCGCACGCCAAAACCCTCGTGAAAGAGGGCTTAGTCCGCGTCAACGGCGCCGTCGAGCTGCGAATGCGCCGGCAGCTGGCGGTCGGCGACGTCGTGCAGCTGGACGAGGGGCCGGCCTTCGAGCTGGTCAAAGAAACTTAGGCGCCGCGGCCGGCCGTGTCGGTTTTTTCCAAGAAGGGGCGGTGACGTGCTACATGAATGGCGGGGCGCTTTCCGGCGCCTTGAACCGTTCATGTACGAAGGACGTCACCACATGCAGAAGCTCCTCCTGGCTGGCCTCTTGGCCGTCGCCGCCGCGTCCCCCGCTTTCGCCCAGGCCGAGCCCGAAAACGAGAGCGCCTCGGTCGGCTACGAGCTCGACCGCTTCCAAAACGAGTTCGGCGTCGGCATCAACGCGACGACGCCATACTTCCTCAACGGCAGCCTCGCCGTCCAGGTGGCGGCGGTGCACGCCTGGTACTCCGGGATCGTCGGCACCGACGAGACCTGGGTCGGGTACAACACGTACAAGCTCGGCGTCGTCGGCTCGCACCGCGTCACAACCCACGTCCGGACCTACGGCGTCGGCGGCATCGCCCTCGTGGCGCCCAACAAAGACGTCTCGCGCAAGAAGACCGTCAGCGGCGGCTACGGCGGCTTCGGCTTCGAGTTCCTAAACAATCCGAACCTCACCTACTTCATCGAGCTCGGCGGGATCGGCACGGGGCTGAGGGCCGACAAGCTCCCGGGTAAGCCGATCTACAGCAATGGCTTTCTCGAGACCGTCGGGATGCGAGTCTACTTTCAATAGCCTGATATCAATGCCTATTATTGCGGGCATTTCATAATTAAGCCGCACCTGCCGATCCCTTGGTTTTCCCGGCGCGCGCCGCGCGCAGCCTACTTGAAACCCGAGGGCTCCGCCATGAAACGTCGCCTGAAATTCGTCGTGCCCTTCGTCCTCGCCGGCCTCGTCGCGACGGTCGGCGCCTGTAAAAAAGACGAAAAGGACGACGCAGCCGGCAGCACCGCGACGGGCGGCGTCAACGGCACCGGCGGCGTGCTGCAACCGGGGCAGATCGCGCTGAGCAACGTCGACCTGCAGCTCGCGGCCAAAGGCGTCGACTCGACCGACGCGGTAGCGGCCCTCTTCCTCGCCGCGGCCGCCGATCCGTACCCCGGCATCGGTGTCAACTCGGGCGAGGCCGTCGTCGACGGCCTCAAGATCTGGCTGACCATGGTGTCGATGGAAAACCAGGTCGACTCCGACGCGGCGAACAAGGAAAATAAGTCCAAAACGATCTTCGACTGGACCGCGGCGCCCAAGGAGCTCCAGATCGCCAAGGGCTACGCCGGCACGTTCAGCGAAGTGGTCAAGACTTACCTGCCGCCCGGCGAGTACAACCGCCTCGCGGACTCGATGCTCGACAAGCTCTCGATCAAGGCCTACGCCTTCCTCGATTCCGACAACGACGGCACGGCCGATACGACGATCTACACGACCAAGGCGGCGGTCACGAAGGTCGCGTCGATCCTCGATCCCGCGGCGATGCCGGCGGACTACGACTACTACACTTACGGCTACATCGGGGCGCTCAGCGCGGACAGCCTCACCGCCTCGACGAAGACCGCCGGAACGCTCACGGTCTTCGACAGGCCGGTGACGATTCCCGAGACCGAAGTCGACGCGAAGGTCGCGGCGGGCGAGACGGACGCGGCGGCGGCGCCGACGCCCCCGCCCGTAACCCTCGCGGTCTCGCTCGTCGTCGACACCACTTACCTCCTCAAGGTGTGGGACGGCCGGTTCGGTGAGACCGTGTCGGTGCCTTATGTGCGCGGCGACGGCAAGATCCCGCAGCCCGAGTTTCCCTTTCCCATGGACGACGTCCCGGCGCACGGCCGCCGGCACGACCCCGGCCTCACGCAGCTCGACTTCTACCCGGCCGGCACGCCGGCCTTCGGGCTCGGCAACTACGTCCCGATGTTCGCGTTCGCCAACGTCGGCAAGGCCAAGTTTCAGGTTTATGCCTTCTCGCTCGACCAGAATTACGACACCTTCTGGGCGCCCAACCAGGTCGGCGCGTACCGAAAGACGCTGATCGTCAGCGTCGCCTACGACGCGGACGGCACCCCGCTGATGGCCCGCACGACGTCGCTGGCGGAGAGCCTGGAGCTCTTCATCGGCGCGATCGGCCGGATCTTCGAGAAGCAGGCGGACGGGACTTATACCTTCTATACGAACTACGGCGTCAAGGACGCGGCAGGCAAGGACGATGGCGGCCTCTACTACCACGCCGTCAAAACGGCGGCCGGTCACGTCTTCTCCGGCTTCAAGGCCGACGCCGCGGTCGGCGACGAGTTTCAGGTCCTGCAGAAGGACGGCCCTCGCTGCAACGCCGAGTACAATTACTGCGTCGGCGAGGCCGGCAAGGCCCTGTGGGTCAAGCGCCTGAAGTAAGGCCGCTCTATGGCCGCGAAAGACGCAGAGCCACGATAGGACCACGACGAAGCCCGGCACCCCATCATCCATGGCAGCAGGGGTGCGGCGACACGTCCTTCCGCTTTCCTGAGAACGTCCTTCCTACGTTGCCCTCCTCGAATTTATTTCTGGATCACTAAACACCTCGCCGGCACCAAGTACGAGATCACGGCGAGCGGTGCCGCCAAGATCAGCAACAGCAACCAGCTGCTCGTCGAGCTCAACTGCAAGGGCGCCCAGGACGTTTATGTCTTCGACTGGACCGAGTCGGGCGCCATCCGTAACCTGCGCCAGACCGAGAGCGGCTGCCCCCAAGGCCTACAGACGGCCGATTCCCAGCAGATGAGCATCGAGCGCCTGAGCGCCGCGAGCTTCACGTATACGGTCGCCCCGCAACAAAACGGCGCGCGGTACATCGAGTCGTTCATGTTCAAGAAATGAGCCGGGGGGCTTGGGGGACTTGGGCTTCAGCGCCCTCGCGGTGTCGGACGCCTGCGTCGCGTTCGACCCCGCCGGACGGCGGCGGCGTCCGGGCCGACGAAACGCCGCGGGTGGTGATGGCGAACCTCAACCAGGAGTTCGCCTCGGTGCTCGACACCGACACCCTGCTTGCCTGTGCGGCCGACGATCCCCTTTAGGCTTCGGCGCCGAAGACCGCGAGAATCTTCGTCACCAAATAGAGGGCGGCCTGCCCGACGACGATCAGCGTGAACACGAGCGCGCCGAAGTCGAAGAGCCCGCGGTAAATTCCGTCCTTCAGCGAGCTCAGGTTCTCGTTGACGCCTTCGAGCTTCGCGGTGAGCGCCTGGACCGACCCGACGGCGGCGGCCGACGGCGGCAGCGGCACGGCCAAAGGCGCGGTATCGCGCCGGGGCCTGGTCATCCGGCGGACGAGCAGAAAGGCGCGGACGCCATAGAACCCCCCGAGCGCCGCGAAGATCGCGAGGCCCTGCCAGTCCTTCGCCTCCCAGGCCGCGCCGTGCTTCGCGCCGACGGCGACTTCGAGCAGGAAGGCCGCCGCCCCGAGGTTAATGGTGAGCCGCGCCCGGTCCCGCCATTTGGTTTTGATCAAGGCCATGAGCACCTCCGCGTCAGTCGAACGTCGCCCGCACGGTCGCCAGATTGAGGGAAATCGTGGAGCCGGAGCGCTCGGTCTTGCTCTCGGATTCCTTGGCTGTGTCGTAGGCGAGGCCGAGGCCGGCGCCGTAGAAGAGGTTCTTTTTGAGCGGTACGAGCAGCAGGCCCTCCAAAGCGAAGCCGAAGCCGGAGGTCTTGGTCTTGGTCGTCGTCGCGGTATCGCCGACCTTGGTCGTCGTCTCGCCCGCGGCGGCGGCGTAGTGCAGGTTGCCGCCGCCCTCGATCGCGAGCTTCTTGATCCTGGCCGTATAGACGGCGTAGGCGCCGATGGTCGTCGTCGACGCGCTCGTCTCGGGCTTGTCGACGGAGCGCGAGTTGTAGCCGAACAGGCCGCCGACCTCGAGCGGCGGCATCACGAAAAAGCCCGCCGAGAGTTGCCGCGTGTCGCTGAAGGGGTTCGCATGGAGCGCGAGCTTGTTCCAGTAAAAGGAGAGCGCCGCGTCGGCGAGCGGCACCGTCGTCACCTCGCCGGTCGTGGTGTCCACGGAGTCGCCGGTCTCGGGCTTGGTCGTCTGGGAGGCGTGGTCGTAGGCCAGAAGCGGCAGCTGGACCACCAGCTCCGCGCCGGCGGCGGCCGCGACGGCTGGGGACGCGGGTCCGAGCGCGAGCGCGACTACGAGCGCTGCGAGACGCAGCGCGGGGGGCAACGGGGCGCCAAGAAAATGAACTGGTTCGGTCGGCATGGCTTTTGATCGGTCGGTTTTCGCCGGCCCTGAAAGCGGGTGCCGCCCGCGCCGCGGGCCATCACCACAACCATTTGATAATACTTGATTATTAAACGCATCACCACAGGCGGCTCTTAAGACGGCGGCCCCGCGCGACGATGAGCGGGGGATCCGTCGCGCCGCTCGTCGAAAGTCACGCCGTGTCCGAAGTTCTGCTCTACATCTTGTTTCTTGTGGTCGGCCTGGCGTTCCTGGGCGCGACCGTTTTCCTCGTCCTCTGGCGCCGGCGGGCCCGGCTCCCGGGCGCCATCGAGGCCCTTCCGCCGGTGTCGGCGGACGCCTATTCTTTCGTCGGCCTGGACGATGCGCTGCCGGCCTTCGACCGCAGCCGCCTGACGCTCGAGGCGCAGTCGCCGCCCTGGCGGCAATCACTGGCGGCGGTCGGCCGGCAGATGGCCGCGGCGGGGGTGCACTCCATCGTCTACGCGCACGGAACCTTCGTCGGCAGCGACCCCCTGGGCGTCACCGGCCTGCTGGAGGATCTGCATCCGGCGCTGGGCCGCCACCTGGCCGCGGGGACCCGGGCGCTGATCAAGAAAGGCAGCAACCGGCTCGTGCGCGACATGGGGAACTTTTCCCCCGAATACGTGGCGCTGTGCCGGGCGGGCTTGAGCCCGGCGATCTCTTGCCGCGAGCTGCCGTGGTCGTCCGCGAACAACCACTTCGCCCGCCTGGAGGGCGCCCTCGCGCTCCTGTTCACCTTGGCCAAGGCCGTGGACGACGGTTTCGACGCGCGAAAACAGCGCTTCCTGGTCATCGGCCACAGCCACGCCGGGCAGGTCTTTGCGCTCTTCACCCAGCTCCTCGGCGACGGCGAGATCCGCAAGGGTCTGCTGCGCCTGATCGAGGAGGACGAGCTGCTGGCGCCGAAAGAGCTCAAGCTGGCGCGCGCGGCGCTGCGCAACGTGGCGATCGACTTCGTCACGCTCGGTACCTCGCCCAACTACCCCTGGCTCCTCGGGCCCGGCCACCGCCTGCTCCACATCATCAACCACCGCGGCGACGCGCCCGAGGGCGGCAACCTCTCGGGCTTGCTGATGACGAAGACGGGCGACTACATCCAGCAATTCGGCCTGGCGGGGAGCGATACGCTGGCGCTGACGAAACGCCAGCGCCAGGTCAACCTCCGCCTGAACGACGTCCTCGGCCGCGGCGTGTCGATGAAGGCGCTGGTGATGAACCTGAGGAACCGCCGCCGCCTTTCGGCGCAGGGCTACACCTACCTCGTGGACTTCCGGGACGCGAGCGCCGCGGCGCCGAACTTCCTCAAGACCTCCTTCGGCCACGGCGTCTACACGCGCTACGATGTCCTGCTCTACCTGCACCGCTTGATCGCCCGGCACTTCTACTCTTAGGGCCACTATGGCGACCGCCACCGGAACGACCTCCTCGACTATCGCCGGCTCGAGCCGGTGATCGCCGTCCACGACGCGAAGAGCCCGGAGCTCCGCCGCAGGATCGTCCTCCCGCAAATCGGCGCGATCTCGCACCTGACTCAAGGCCCCGGCGGGATGCTCGGGGCCATTCCCGCCAACCTCTTCCCGCTCACCGCGGCCGGGCTGGCGACGGCGAAAAACCTGCTCGGGGACGCGCCGCTCACGCTTTCGCCGGTGGAGGAGATCGAGCACAAGGTCGGCGCCCCGTCGCCGCTTCTGCTCGTCGACCCGGAAACGGGGGCGCTGCGCTCGTTCCTGGACGCCCCCGCCAAGCAACGGCGGGCCCAGTCGATCGTCTATCATGAGGCGGCGCGCGCCTTTTTCGTCACCTACCCGTTCTCGGACTATGTCGCGCGGATCCAGCCGGACGGCGCCTCGACCTACGTCAGCGCCTTCGCCCTCGGCCTGACGGCGGTCCGCGGTCTGGCGACCATTCCGGGCGACGACGGCGTCTACGTCTGCGGCCAATATCGCGGCATCGCGCGGCTCGACGCCACGACGCTCGAGGTGCGCGAGCGTCATGACGTGCCGCTCTATGGCGCCACGCACCTCTACGCGGTCTGACGGATGGGCCGCCCGGCCCGCCGCTACTTCGCCAGCGCCGCCTCGCAGGCCCCTTGCCGCCAGGCGCCGAGGATCAGCGCCGGCGACAGCTCGTCCTCGAGCAGATGAACGACCGCCGCGCCGGCGGCATCCGTCGCCTCGAGCGGCTTCGGCAGCTTGCTGGCCTGAAGGACGCCGCTCAGGATATAGGAGCGCGTCGCCTTTAGCTGCGGTTTCGTCGGGTTGTCACCGAAGAGCTGCTTCGCGATCGCGGCCGCCGCGCCCTCGGCCGGCGCGCTGGGAAGCGCCTGGTCGGTGACCTTGGCGCTGATGAAATCACCCGGCACGATGGCCGTCCCGTCGAAGAAGGCCTTGTCGCCGTGCTGCAGGAGGCCGCCCTTGAGCGTCGCGCCGTCGAGGTAGGCCGCCTTGGCGTTGATGCCGCGCATGGTCATCGCGAGGCCCGGCGCCTTCGCGGGGTTCGCCGGATCGACGATCGCGGCGTTGGTCGCGGCGCCGAGCAGGACGTTGTAGCCAACTTGCGCCTGCGAAAACGGGACGACCCGGTCCAGGACGCCGTGCACGAGCAGGTAAGCGCCCTGCCCGCCGCCGCTCGTCCCCTTGTCGAAGCGCGCCCAATCGCGCAAGGCGCCGACGGCCAGCGGCGCCGTGAGCGTCGCATCGCGCCGCGCGAGGGCGAGCGCGGCGGCCTCCGCATCGGCCGTGCCGCTGTGGTAGGCATCGAAGAGCGATCCCAGCCCCGCCATCCCCGGGAATGCGGCGAACGAGGTCAGCACCAGCCGCCCCTTGACCCATTGCTCGAGGAACAGCCGGAACTCGGCGAAGGCGAAGGACGCCGGCGCCGACACCAGCGCGGCGCAGCTGAAATAAGCGGGCGAAAGGTAGGCCGGCCCCAGCGGCTCGGGCGTCGTCGCCGCCGCCAGCACCGAGAGCGCCGCGCCGGTCTTGGCGAGGGCCAGGCTGGCGACGAGGCCGCCGCGCGAGCTGCCGACCAGAAGGCCCTGGGGCAGGGCGGCGAAGGTGCCGCCGTCGTGCCGCTTGACGAGCGGCGCCAGCGCGGCGGCGAGCGTCGCGCCGGCCGCGGCGCCGGTGATCGGGCCGTCCGCTTTGCCGATGGTGGCGCGGACGACGCAGTCGTACATGCCGAGGAGCTCGTCGACGTCGCCGTCATAGGGCGCCTGCGCGCCCGTGGGCGGCACCAGGATCCCGGCCGCATCGCAGCCGCGCACCGCCGGATCGGTCGCGACCTTGCACAGCGCCTCGCCGGGAAACGTCGGCGCGACGATCACGTGGTTGCCCTGGAACGCGCCGAAGGCCGCGGCGACCTCGCCGTAGCCGAGCCCGAAATCGCCGCCGTGCGCGTAGGCGAGGATCGGGCTGTTCGCCGTGCCTGCCGTCGGGATCACGACGAGGCCCGAGCGCGCCGTCGCCTCGGCCTTGCCGGTGGCATCGGCCTGCAGCTTGTAACGCATCAGATAGAGCTTTGCGCCCGCGAAGTCGGCGGCGGTTCCCGCCACGGGATCGACGAGCTTCGCGCCGCCGAGGACCTGCAGGCCTTCGATCTGGGCGCAGCGCGTGGCGAACGCCGTCGCGGCGTACCCCTGCGCGATCCTGCCGACCAGGTCCGCGTACTCCTTGGCGCGCGGCGCCGCCAGGTAGCTCGACGGCGTGGCGAGCTGCGCCTTGAGCTCGGGCGAGGTCGCGGCCTGGTTGTTGCCGATCCCGAGCGCCGCGGCGAAATTGGCCCACAGCGTCTGGCTCTGCGCGCTCCCGGCGTCGGCGTCGGCGGCGCTCAGGCTTTGAAGCGGCGGCGGCAGCCCGGTGTTGGTCGGCTTGTCGCCGCATCCGGCCAAGAGCTGCGCGGCAATGAGCATCAGGCGAAACATGGCGAGCCTCTTTAGGTTCAAGAAAATTTGGGTGGGATTCGCCCGAATCGTGCCGAGCCTCGCCCGGTTCAAAACTTGTAAAAGGCCTTGAGCGTCACCAGGTCGACGGTCGTCGCGAGCGTCTGGTTGGCGCCGGACACCGGCACCTCGTGGTCGAACGCGAGCTGGGCGGGGACCTGATAGGCCAGCCCGTCGAGCGTCACACCGCCGAGCGCCGCGGTCGACGTCTGGCGCGGCCCCTGGCTCACGCCATCAAGGAATTCCTCGGCCTGGACCGCGTACTTGAATTGTGCCTGTAGGCCGACGAGGCTGAGCGCCGGCGCCACGTTGCCGAGGCCCCAGCCGACTTTGACGAAGCCGACGTTGCGGACGCCGCGGCGCTCGTAGGCCTGCTCGTTCGGCTTGCCGTCGGCGCCGGCGGCGACGGAGGCGTCGGACGCCGCATCGGCGGCGTTGAGCTGGGAGTCGTCGAGCAGGCTCGTGCGGCGCTTCTTGCCCTTGCGGAGCACCAGCTCCGCCTGGTTCTGGTAGCTGAACCAGAGGCCGGGGGTCGGCGAGGCGTCGGCATTGAAGCGGAGGCCGAGGTCGACGGTGCCGCGGCCCGTCCCGCGCTGCCCCGAGGGCACGTCGGCGAAGGAACCGGTCGGGAGCCGCAGGCCGGCGCCGGCCGCGATCCCGAAGTTGTAGGTGCGGACGAACGAAAACAGGCCGCCGAGCTCGACGTCGCCCAGGCCGGTGCGCCCGGCGAGCGGGCGCGCGGCGCCGACGACGAGGGCGTCCGCGTAG
>JAYVWD010000785.1:0-2066 GCA_043786345.1 Pseudomonadota bacterium | reverse complement strand
TCCGCGTCCGAGCCCTGGCGCCGCAGCTTGTCGGCCACGGTCAGGATGTCGGTCGGTTCGTTGAGCTGGTAGAGCTCGAGCATCGCCGTGAAGATCTGGCGGTGCGAGTCGAGGAAGAAGAACTCGGGGACGAGCTTGTCGGCGATCAGGTTCAGCACTTCCGGGTCGCGGAGGACCGCGCCCAGAACCGCTTTTTCGCCGTCGAGGGAATGGGGAAGCGCGAAGGTTTTACCCGGCTGGCTCGTCATGCCTCTCCTTACCCTCAAGACATGTCAGATGGGGAGGAAATTCATACGAGCCAGTCTAGCATCACGCTTGAGCGACGACCCAAACCTTGAATTTGGCAGTGACATCAGAGTGCAGTTTGACCTGCGCCTGATAGACGCCGACCTTTTTGATGTCGTCGAGGATCGAGATGTCCTTCTTGGACACCTCGAGGCCTTCGGCTTTGAGGAGCTCTTCGAGCTCGGCCGTCGTGACCGTGCCGAAAATCTTCTCGTCTTCGCCGACCTGCTTGCTCACCGTGACCGAGGTCTTCTCGATCTTGGTGGCGAGCTCTTTGGCGGCGACGACGAGCTTCTCGCGCTTACGACCGAGCACGCGTTGCTGGTGGTCCAGCATCGCCTTGTTGGTTTCGTTCGCGACCGCGGCGAGGCCACGGGGCAGAAGGAAGTTGCGCGCGTAACCGTTGCGGACGTTGACGACTGCGCCAATGGCCCCGAGGTTATAGACTTCCTGGTTCAGAATGACTTTCATCGGGATTATTCCTTGCGCTTCTTCGCTTCGAGTTCGCGCGCTTCGCGTTCGATGCGGGCGAGATCGGCCTTACGGGCGTTGATATCGAGGATACCATCTTTCTCTTCGTCGACGCGGACGAGAAGGTAGCGCAGGACGTTGTCGTCGATGCGCATGAGACGTTCCATCTCGGCTAAGTTCGGCGGGGCGCCCACGAAGTCATAGTTCGTGTAGTGGCCGCGGAAGGACTTGCGGATCGGGTACGCGAGCTTCTTGACGCCCCACGGCTCCTTGCGGAGGATCTCGCCGCCGTCTTTGACCATCAGGGCTTCGTAGCCCTCGATGACTTTGGCGGCGTCGCCGTCGGCCAGCTCGCCCTTGGTGATGATGGTGAAATCGTATTCGCGAAGCACTGCTCTCTCCCTCATGGTTTATGCAGCCGACTCGGTGCCGGCAAGGGATATCCAGGTCCTTTTAAGCCTTCTTGGCGTCTTTGTCGAAGATGCCCTTCAGGCGAACCAGCACATCATTCAACATCTCGTTCTGAAGCCCGAGAAGCTCGGCGTCGGTCATCCTACCCAGAACCCACCCGGTGACCGCCGAGTCACCTTCGTGGAGAGGACGCCCTATACCGAGCTTGATCCGGTGAAAATCCGCGACACCGGCGTCCTCCATGATGCTTCGCACTCCGTTGTGTCCGCCGTGGCCTCCGCCCTCGCGGGCCCTGACCTTTCCTGCTGGCACGTCCAGGTCGTCGAAGAGGACGACCATATCTACCGGGGACACCTTGAAGAACCGTAAGACCTCGGCCACCGAGCGGCCGCTTTTGTTCATGAACGTCATCGGCTTGAGCAGGGTACAGGACTGTCCGAGCACCGTCCCCTTGCCGACCTCGCCCCCGAACTTGCTCGTTCCACCTTCCCAGTTGGCGCCGAACTTCTCGGCGATGAGGTCCAACATCAGGAAGCCGGCGTTGTGCCGCGTGGTTTCGTACTGCGGCCCCGGGTTGCCGAGGCCTACGAGCAACTTCAAGTCAGCTCACTCGACGTAGGCAAGGTCGACGTGGAAGGCGATCCGGCTGACGGCGTGAACCTGCAGCTCGGTGATCATGACCTTCTTCGTCTGGCCCTTGAAGACCAGGTTGAACTGCTTGGCGTTGTTGAGCCATGCCTTGGAAAGAAGCTTCGGGTCCAGCTCGAGCTTGGTCGACTGGCCTTTGTGATTGAGCACCGCCGGGACTTTGCCCGCCTTGCGCAGCTTGCGGGAGTTACCCTTGCCGCTCAAGGTGCGTTCCGCCGCTTCGATCGTGATATCCAAATTGCCCGACATCT
>JAYVWD010000784.1:0-3245 GCA_043786345.1 Pseudomonadota bacterium | reverse complement strand
CGCCCACAAGCAGGCCCCGGCCCGTCGTCCATCCCTTGAGCATCATGTCACTCCCCCGTGCCGGTTTTTCGATTGATCAGCGTCCGCCGCGCGGACCGGGTGAAGGTAAGCACGTGGAGGCCGCCGGCGCAATCCGCCTCCGTGACGCAGGTGACTCATCCATGGCCACGACGCCCCCACCGTTCGGGCACTACGGTCAAATCGACGCAGACGAAGGCCGGGCCGGGCGGTGGTCGCGGCCGGCCGCGCGGGTTTCCTCAACCCCGGTTCAGAAGCAGGCCGGCGAGGCCTTGCCGCAGGGGAACCGGAACGGCTGGTTGGCCTGGTCGCCGCTAGCGGTCTCCGAAAGGCCGTCCACGAGCGGCTAGCCGTTCACCTCGCCCAATTGCCCGATCTTGAAGCCGGCGCTCAGCGCGCGACGTTCCACCACACGTCGCCGTCGCGCCCGTGGCTCGAAATCTGCGCCCAGAGCTTCGCGTCGTAGTGGGCGTTCGACGGGACCGGCGCCGCCACCGTCGCCGGCTCGCTGAAGAGCTCGGCCGCGCGGCGGAGCTCGAAGCCCGCGTCGTCGGCCAGGGCGCCGAGCCGCGGATCATCCGGCGGCAGCACGCGCACGTCGACGCCGATCAGCTCGCAGTCGCCGGAGGTCGCCGCGCGGAAGGCGCGCGCCAGGGTGCCGCTGCCGACCGGCAGCCAGATCCGCCGGGGACGCCGGCCGAGCTGCCGGCAGAGCGCCGTGTGCTGCTCGGCGATCCGCGCCGTCAGGTGCCGCAAAAACCGGACGTGCTGAAAGCCGAGCGGAATCAGAAACCGCTCCGCCGCGCCGCCGGCGTACCAGTCGGCCTCGCGCGCCGCGTCGCCCAGACTCGGCACGCACACCACCGAGCCGCCGAGGTCGCGCGCCAGGATCGAGAACTCATGCAGGCCGCCGGCCGCCGCCGCGCCGGCCGGCGTCGCCTCGCAGTAGATCCGCGACGCCAGCCCGAGCGCCGCGCAGCTCGCGGCGAGCGCCACCTGCGCAAAGCCGCAAAACGGGCTCGCGTAGACGAACTCCCGGGCGCCCGACGCCGCGAGCTCGGCGAGGAACGGCAGGGCCGCGCGCTGCTTCGTGCCGCCGGTCAGGAGGTCGTCGCGCACGACGTGGACGGTACCGAAGGCCGTCGCCAGGTTCTGGACGACGACCTCGGGGGAGCGGTCGATCGCGGGGGACTCGAGGGCGGTTTGCATGGGGCCGTCTCGCGCTGGGGGTTGCCGTCCGGACGCGGAGAATACCGGGCCGGCACCCGGTTCTCCAGGATACGCTTTGGCGCTCTCTGTAGCCAAAATGGAATCATGCGCAGGTTGCCGGAACCACGCGGGAATCCGCCGACGCTGCGGCTTAGCCCAGAAGGTCCCGCGCCGCATGCGCGATCCGCTTGACGGCCGCGCGGGACGCCCGGCCGTACCCGATCATGTTGACGAAGCCGTGCACGAGCCCCGGCATCCTGATCAGCACGGTCGAAACGCCGGCAAGCTCGACCGCCTTCGCGTAGGCCTCGCCCTCGTCGCGCAGCAGGTCGAAGGCCGCCGTGACGATCAAGGTCGGCGGCAGCGCCGCCATCGCCGGGGACCGGATCGGCGAGAGCCGGTAGTCGTGGTCCGGCTGGCCTCGGGCGTAGTGCGCGCGGAACCACTCGATGTCGCGCGGCGTCAGGACGAAGCCCGCGCCGAAGAGGTCGAAGGACGGGTACCGCGTCGCGCCGTCGGTCGCCGGATAGATGAGCAGCTGCAGCGCGGCGCGCGGGCCGCCCTCGAGCGCCGCCCGCTGCGCGACGCCGGCGGCGAGGTTGCCGCCGGCGCTGTCGCCGGCCAGGACGAGGCGCGCCGGATCGGCGCCGAAGCGTTCGGCGTTCGCCGCCGCCCAGCGGTAGGCATGCCACGCATCGTCCGTCGCCGCCGGGAACTGGAACTCCGGCGCAAGCCGGTAGTCGACCGCCAGCACGTGGACCGCGGCCTCGCGGCACAGCAACCGGCAAACGGCGTCGTGCGTCTCGAGGTCCCCGACCACGAAGCCGCCGCCGTGAAAATAGACGAGGAGCGGCCGCTTGCCGCCGGGCGCCGCCGGCGCATAGTGGCGCGCGCGGACGCGGGCGTCGGGCGTCGGGATCTCGAGGTCCAAGACCCGGCCGACGGCGACGGGCGGGCCGCCGAAGAGCAGCGCCTGGCGCCGCACCATGTGCCGCGCCTCGCCGACCGTCATCTGGTGGAACGACCGGTCGCCGCGGCGCCGGCCGAGCGCCAGCATCAGCTGGATCTCGGGGTGCAGGACGTCCGACCCCTGCGTCACGGCCGCCTTGCCCGAAAGCCGGAGCTGCAAGCGTTCGGGCAGCCGGGCCAGGACGTGCGCCGCGAGCTGCTCGAACCGGTCGTAGGGGCTCATCGTCGCCTCAGTCATTGGTCAGCTCATAGTCGTGCGGGCGAAAGCGCGAGACCCGGCTCTTGAAGCCGACGACCGAGGCGGGCCACAGCGCCGAATTGCGCCCCGTCGCATCCAGATACCAGCTCTTGCAACCCCCGGCCATCCAGACGGTTCCGCGGCTGCGCCGGTCGACTTCGGCGACGAACGCCGCCTGCACATCGGGCTTCGGCGCGAGCGCGGCGAGGCGCCGCCGCCGCTTGAACGCCAGGGCGCCGATGATGTGCGCGATCTGCGCCTCGGCCATCAGGACGACCGAGGTATGCCCGAGCCCGGTGTTCGGGCCGAGCAGCAGGAAGAGGTTGGGAAACCCGGCGACCGCGGTGCCGAGGTAGGCCTTCGGGCTGCCTTGCCAGGCGTCGGCGAGCGAGGCGCCGCCCCGGCCCTTGATCGCGCCGGCGAACGGCATCTCGGTCACCCGGAAGCCCGTTCCTAAAATGATCGTGTCGACGGCGCGCTCGGTGCCGTCCTCGAGGACGACGGCATTTTCCTTGACCGCCTTGAGGCCGGACGCGGCGACGGCGACGTTGGCCTGCGTGAGCGCCGGGTAGTAATCGTCCGAGACGAGGACGCGCTTGCAGCCGAGCGTATAGTTCGGCGTGAGCTTCGCGCGCAGCTCCGGCGACGCGACGAATTTGTGCATGTTGCGCACCGCGAGGCCCTGGAGGACCTTCATCAGGCGCGGGGTCCGGAAAAGGGTGCCGCGGAGCTCGCGCACGAGGTAGAGGCGGAGGCGCCAGAGCGCCTGCGCCTCGGGCCGCGCCGCGAGCAGGCGGCGTTGCCACGGGGG
>JAYVWD010000783.1:0-6602 GCA_043786345.1 Pseudomonadota bacterium | reverse complement strand
CATGGCGGCGACGATCGCCATCTACTCCGTCTTCACGGGGCTCTCGGCGTTCGCGACGGGAATCTGGGATTTCGCGGCGTACCGCTTCTTCACCGGCCTCGGGATCGGCGGGGAGTTCGCCGCCGGCGTCGCCCTCGTCGCCGAGGTCTTGCCCAAAGCCTCGCGCACGCGCGCGCTCGGCATGATGCAGGGTCTGGCGATCGTGGGCACGTTCATCGGGACGCTTTTGAGCCTCGTAGTGAAGCCGGACGCTCTGTATTTTGGCACGGTCCCGGGGTGGCGCCTGCTCTTCGCGCTGGGCTTCCTGCCAGCGCTGCTGCTCGTGTTCCTGCGCCGCGGCGTGCGCGAGTCCGAGGCCTGGACGAAGGCGCGCGACGCCAAGGAGAAGCTCGGCGGCATCGTCGAGCTCTTCACCGACCCGCGTTGGCGGTGGCGGAGCATCGGCGGCATGATGCTCGGCCTCGCCGGCCAGCTCGGCATCTGGGGCATCGGCACGTGGACGCCCGAGCTGATCCGCGGCGTCACGGCCACGGACGCCGGCCCGCTCGTCGGCACCGGCCTGCTCCTTAAGGACGTGGCCGCGTTTGCCGGCATCTTCGCCTTTTCGCTCGCCGCCGAGCGCTTCGGCCGCAAGAAGGCCTTTTTCGCCGCCTTCGCCGCCAGCATCGCCGCCGTCGTGGTGACGTTCGGATTCATGGAGACGGCGACGGACGTCTACTGGATGATGCCGCTGCTCGGGTTCACGGTGTGGTCGGCGCTCGCCGGCTATTCGATCTACTTTCCGGAGCTCTACCCGACGCGGTTGCGCAGCAGCGGGACGGGACTTTGCTACAACGTCGCCCGGTACCTGACCGCCGGCGGCGTGCTGATCCTCGGGCAACTCGTCATTTTCTACAGAGACCGGGGCTTTGCCCAGCCGCTGCGGCCGGCGGCGATCACGATCGCCGGCGTCTACCTGATCGGGATGCTGGCGCTGCCGCTCCTGCCGGAAACGAAGGGCCAGCCGTTGCCCGAGGGCTAGGCATTTCCCCGGATCCTTTAGTATGATGATAGGCTCCCCACGTCCTTCTGGAGGCTGACCCCATGATCGCAGGACTTTTGATGCTCGCGTCTTTTGCCCTCGTCCCGTCCCTCGCCTTGGGCGCCGGGGCCACGCGGCGCGTCGAGTTCGTGCAGGAATTCCACCCCGCGGCCCAGGACCTGGTCGAGCTGTGGATCCCCACCCCGATGGAGGGGGGCGGCTATCAAAAGCTGATTTCCCGCGAGCTGTCCGGGAATGCGACGACCGTAAGCATCGCGAGCGAGTCCGGGAATCCCGCGCCCTTCGTCCATGCGCGTTGGGACAAGGTCAAGGATCCGGTCCTCAAGATCGTGAACGTCGTCGAGGTCGCCGATCGTGACGGTGTCCTGCCCGGGCCGAGCGGCGGCGACACCTACCTCGCCCCAACGACCCATGTGCAGACCGACGGCATCGTCATGGAGACGTCCGCCAAGATCGTCGCCGGCGCGACCGATCCCGACAAGAAAGCGCGCGCCATCTACGACTGGATCGTCGAGAAGACGGCCCGCGACGCCGCCGTACGCGGCTGCGGCCTCGGCGACGTGAAGGCGACGCTGACGACGGGCAATCTGCGCGGCAAGTGCGCCGACCTCAATTCGCTCTTCGTCGGCCTGGCGCGCGCCGCCGGCATCCCGGCGCGCGAGGTGTTCGGCCAGCGCGTCGCGACGTCGGCGTACTCCAAGTCCCTCGGCAAAGAGGGCGACAACTCCAAGGCCCAGCACTGCCGCGCCGAGTACTACTCGGCCGCCAAGAATGGCTGGGTGCCGGTGGATCCGGCGGACGTGCGGAAGTTCATCCTGGAAGAAAACCTGCCGCTGACCGACGCCAAGGTCGCCGCGGTGCGCGAGAAGTTCTTCGGCTATTGGGAGGGAACGTGGGTCGCCTTCAACTTCGCCCGCGACTTCAAGTTGGCCGGCTACGACGCCGGGACGGTCAACTTCTTCATGTATCCCCTGCTCGCGGCCGCCAAGATCCGGCCGGACGGGGTCGAGCCGCAGGAGACCGGCTACGCGTTCAAGGCGACGTTGGTCCAGTAAGGGCCGTCGCCGTCCGGCATCGGCGCGTCAGCCCTTCAACGTGTGGCCGAGCAGAAATGCCACGACGATGGCCGTTTCATCGGTGCGCGCCTCCGCCGGCCGATCGAGCCTAAGGCCGAGCACCCCGCTCAACGCCCCCGCGAATAGCGCCGGATACACGGCGGCGCCGGCCGCCCCGAGGCACCCCTGCGCGACGCCTTTCGCGACGATCGGCGCCATGCGGTCCACGAGCCAGGTCTTGCGCTTGCGGTCGTCGCCGCCGTGCTCGATCACGATCCGCAGGAACTTCCGGTACTCGTCGAAGAGCTGGAACATGGACCGCACGAAGGCCTCGACGTGCGCGTCGAAGGGCGCGTCGCGCTGCTGATTCGCCACCTCGTCCAAGTGCGCCGAGAACTCCTGGCGGCGGACAGTGAGAATCGTCGCGAGGAGCTGATCTTTGTCTTTGAAGTAGTTGTAGAGCGTGCCGACTGAAACGCCGGCGCGTTGCGCGATCGAGGCCATGCTCGCCGACGCGACGCCCTGCTCCGCGAGCACCGACTCGGCGGCCTCCAGGATTTCGCGGGTGGTGGCCTCCCGGAGGCGGTCGCGCAAGGAGCTTGTACTCATAACTACCCTGATTAATAGCGATTATTTGCAATCTTGCCTTTTCCGGCAAATTGATTGAACATAAATTCACTCAATGAGTCAAGGCTCAGTACAGGGGCTGACCATGACCGACTTATCTCCCTCAATCACTGAATCCTCGAGCGTCGGGCAATCGTTTCGGCGCGTCGCCCGCCGCTTCGGCGACGGCAACATGGACGCGCTCGACGCGGTGACGTCGCTCATCGAAGCCGTAGGCCGCATCCGCGGCGAGTTCAATGGGCTCTACGCCAAATACGACCTCGCCCGCGGGCGCTTCCGCATCCTGCTCACGCTTTACGACAAAGCGCCCGTGGACGGCGTGGCGCCGACGGACCTCGCCGAATACTGCGGCATCTCGCGCGCGACGGTGACGGGCATCGTCGACACCCTCGAGGCGCAGGGCTTCGTCGCCCGGGTCGCGAGCGCCGACGACCGCCGCTCGATCCGCGTCCACCTGACCGCGGTCGGGCGCGGCAAGATCGACGGGATCCTGCCGGAAATGATCGAGGTTTCGCGGCGGGCGTGGGCGGCGCTGGCGCCGGACGGGCGACTTGGGTATACTGTCGGCGCAAAAGGAGGGCACGCACCATGATCGAGAACGGCACCAAACTCCCTGATTTCAGGCTCCAGAACCAGGACGGCAAGTGGGTCACGCGCGACGACTACCGCAGCCGGTGGCTCGTGCTCTACGTCTATCCGAAAGACGACACGCCCGGCTGCACGCTCCAAGGCAAGTCGTTCACCGCGACCAAAGCCGACTTCGATGCTATCGGCGCCAGCGTCGTCGGCTTGAGCGAAGACGACGTCGCGTCCCACAAGAACTTTTGCAACAAGTTCTCGTTCACGATCGACCTGCTCGCCGACCCCGAGAAGAAGCTCCTCGCGTCCCTCGGCGTCGGGCAGTCCGAGTACAAGGGCGTTCCGTACTGGGACCGCTCGACGGTCGTCGTCGATCCGACGGGCACCGTGCGTAAAGTCTACCCGAAAGTGAGCCCGCAAGGCCACGAGCAGGCGTTGCTCGACGACCTGCGGGCGCTCAAGGGGAAGGCCTAATTCACCTGCCAGCTGTACGCCTGCTTCGTCTCGTTGCCGGCGTAGTCCCGCGCCGTGATCTCGACCGCATGCGGTCCTGGCGCGGTCGGGAAGTACTTCGTCCCGTCCCTCGCGAATCCTAGGTCGATGACCAGCTTCCGGCACTCGTAGTCGCCGCAAACCATCGACGGAACGAAGTAGCTCTCGACGTACTGGGTTTCGCTCGTGCCGCCCGGCAACGACGTGAACTCCCAGACCGTTCGCGGCGCCGCGCCGTCGACGCTTACGCTCAGGAAGTGCGGCGGCACGACGAACTTCTCGTGCATGATCAGGTCGTGCACCGTCGCGAACACCGTGTACTGCCCGCTCACGGTCGCACCGGACACCTTCCGGCCGTTCTTGAGCAGCCCGACTTCGACGAACTGCGGCGCCTGCGTGTCGGGGAGCGGCTCGAGGAAATCGAAGGGGCTCTGGAACTTGCCGCCCTCGGCCAGCACGTTCAAATGGATGTGGTGGTAGCGCTCGCCGAAGGTGACGACGTCCCAGTAGAAGATTTCGCCGAGCTTCTGCCCTTCCTCGACGCGCCCGCCGTTGCGGAAAGCATCCTGAACGGCCTGGGGGATCGAGCCGTGGTCGACGTGGTGGTACTGCCAAAGGAAGCCGAGGTCGTCCTGGATCGCGATCTCCCAGTAGGCGCTCCCGGGCATGTAGTTCTCGATGTTGACGACTTTGCCGCCGGCGGCCGCGAGCACGTCCGAGCCGGCGTCGGCGCGGATGTCGAGGCCGTGGTGGAAGTACGGGTCCCCGCCGTAATTCTGGTACGAGGCGTTGGTGTGGCCGATCGAATGGAGCTGCACCGGCCACTTCTTGCGCGGGTACGCCGCGCTCCGCTGGGCGGGCGCCGTCGCATAGAGCGGGGCCTGGGCCCAGACCTTACGCTCGGCCTCTCCGTGGCGCGCCTCCTCGACTTTGCGGCCTTCCGAGCTACAACCCGCCAGAATCGCTAAAAAACACGTTATTTTCAAGAGCCTGCGCATGGTTCCCCCCTGTCCGGATGCGATGAGTTTCAGGCTCCATGACGGGCAGACGCGGCACTTCAAGTACCGCGGCCACTACGACGAATACGACCACTGGGTGCCGCAATTCGCCCTTTAAGCCATCACGGATTGACGACCGGGTGACCGTCTTCGTCGATCTCGACCTCGACCATCTTCGCGTGCGGCGCGCGGTGTGACGGCTTGCACCGGACCTCGTGCCGGTGGTCGAGGGCGTACGTCGTGAGCACCGACGAGACCTGCCCGAGCATGATCTTCGCCAGCTCCGCCTGCGTCAGCACGAACCTGTGGCCGTGCGGGTCCTGGACGTAGTCGAGGGGCAGATCCTTGAAGGCGACGATCTTCGCCGCCGTGAGGATGCCGTTTTCCCCGAGGTAGCCGGAGCCGAGCGTGCTCCAACCTTCCATCACCAGGTCGTAAACCTGAACCTTGCGGGTCGTACCGCGGAGCTGCGCCAGCCCGACCGGACCCGCACCGCAACCCGTGAGCCTGAGCGCCGCGCCGGCCGCACTGGCCGTGCCGAAAAGGCGCAAGAAATCCCTGCGATCCATGTCCCCCCCCCATTTTACCGCGTTGATCTGGACGTTTGCGTCCATTTTAACACATGATCTCCGTGGAGGTTTCGCCCCATGCACGTCCAGTCCCACACCGACCCAAAAGCGTTCGAGAATCTTGCCGGCCCGGTGTTTTTGCAAAGCGAGGCGCAGAACTGCCTCGGGATCGGGATCCTGGACACCCTCATCCATCGCCCCGACCGCTACCCCCGCTTCCACCTCCTGTCGGTCCACGACGGGGACCGCGTCGTCGGCGCCGCCTGGATGACGCCGCCGCATCCGCTCGGGATCACCGCGATGCCCACGCCCGCGCTCGCGGCCGTCGTCGCCGCGGTGCGCACGCTGCCCGATCCGGTTATGAGCGTCGTCGGGCCGCGCCCCGCGGTCGACGCCTTCAAGGACCTCTGGTTCGGCCGCTCCGACGCCGGCGTGCGCGACGTCATGCAGCAGCGTATTTACCAGCTCACCGCCGTGTCGCCGCCCGCCGGCGTCACGGGCACGATGCGCACGGCCGGCGAGCCGGACCGGGCCCTCCTCGAAACCTGGAGCCTCGCGTTCTCGCGCGACTGCGGCCTCGGGGGCACGGTCGCAGGGGCGGCCGAGGCCGCCGATTTCTCGATCAAATCAGGGAATCGCGTCTTCTGGGAGGCCGGTGGGGGCCCGGTATCGATGGCCGGGTTCAACGGCAAAACCCCGTCAGGGATTCGCGTCAATTGGGTGTACACGCCGGCTGCGGAGCGCGGCAAGGGCTACGCTTCGGCGCTCGTCGCCGCGCTCAGTCAGCGGTTGCTCGACGAGGGGCGGAGCTTTTGCTTTCTTTACACCGACCTCGCCAATCCGACGTCCAACGGGATCTATCAGAAGATCGGCTACCGGCCCGTGTGCGACTCGGCGCACTTCTTTTTTTGAAGCCAGCCGGTGTCTCATCCTCACGCGGCGCGCGGGGGATCGTCGTGCTCACGATGCAGCAGCGTATGTGAACGACTGCGCTTTCGCGGCGTGAGCGGGGTCACAGGGCGGGTTTCAGCTTGGCACGCTGCGTGCAATGCCATGCGGGCCTGCACGGCGCTGGTTTCGACCCGATCCTGGGGTAAAAAGGATGCCGGCAGGTCACCTCAAGCTCGACTCGTCATTCGACGCACCCCTCCCATGTTGAGCGCTTCTCCCGGACACCAGCCCGGAGAGGATCCCCTTCGCCTACCAAAAAAAGCCCCCGCGGGACCGTGGTTCGAACCAC
>JAYVWD010000782.1:0-6314 GCA_043786345.1 Pseudomonadota bacterium | reverse complement strand
TTGAAGCTGAACTCATTGATGGCCTGGCGGAACGCCGAGTGCATCCGCTCGAGCTGGCCTTCGATGATCTGGGGGAAGCGCAGGATGATCGGCGTATGGAAGCCCTGGTCTTTGCACTTGGCGATGACGTCGGGCAGGGAGACGGTGAGGTGCTCCTCACCGGTGGGGTGGCACACCACGTTGCCAGCGTCGTCGATGCCAAAGTAGCCCGCACCCCACTCGTCGATTCCGAAGAGCTCGCGCGCTTCCTGGATTTGCCTGATATTCATGTGTCTTGGACCCGCCGATTAGCAGGAGTGCTGCCTAGGAGTTAACACCAACATAGCTGCGTAAAGTGAGGGCATTCCCCCAATTTTACAAGTGGAAAATGCGGGTTGGGTGCATTAAGAATTGACTGCGGCAGACACGATTTCGTGACGGGAATGATTCCGGTCGTTTAGGGGCCCATGCACATTACATCCGGTTGGGCCAAAGGCATGAGCCTCGCAATACCCGAGGGCACCGCGACGCGGCCGACGGGCGCGAAGGTGCGCGCGGCGATCCTCAACGCGCTGGCGCCGGTGCTCGACGGCGCCATGGTGCTCGATCTGTTCGCCGGCAGCGGCGCGCTCGGGCTCGAGGCGGTGAGCCGCGGCGCACGCGGCGCCATCTTCGTCGAGCAGGCCAAGGCCGCGACCGCGGCCCTCGCGAAGAACCTGCAGGAGCTCGAGCGCCGCGCCCTCAAGCAGGGGCTGAGACCGCCCCGGGTCGAGGTGGTGGCCCGGTCGATGGACCAGGCCCTCCCGCGGGTCCAGCAGCTCGGCCCCTACGCCGTGATCTGCATGGATCCGCCCTACGTGGAGACGGCGGCCTGGCTCGCCAAGATCGGCGGGGCCCTGGCGGCCGCGGCGACGGCGGACGCTATCCTCATCGTCGAGTCCGGCGCGGCCGACCTGCGCACCGCGGTGGCCGCCGTACCGGGCTTTCCCTGGCGGCTCCTGCGTGAGAAGCAGTATGGGGAAACGACCGTGACTACTTGGGACCGGGAGCCGCCGCCGGCGGCGGAAGGATAGCGCCATGGTGAAGACGACGAAGACGATGAAGACGAGCAAGAAGGCGCCGAAGGCGGCCCGCCCGCCGGGCGAACGCCGCCCGGCTAAACGGATTGCAGTTTATACCGGCAGCTTCGACCCGATGACCCTCGGCCATCTGGACGTCATCCGCCGCGCCAGCCAGCTCTTCGACGAGCTCGTGGTCGCGATGGGCGAGGCCCGCGGCAAGACGCCGCTGTTCACCATCGCCGAGCGCAAGGCGCTGATCGAGGAGACCTGCGCCGACCTGACGAACATCCGGGTCGAGAGCTTCTCGGGCCTCGCCATCGCCTTCGCCGCCCGCAAGCACGCCCGCGCGATGGTCCGCGGCATCCGCTCGACCGCCGACTACGCCTACGAGGTCCAGATGGCGCTGATGAACCGGGCCATGCGCCCCGAGATCGAGACGATCTTCCTGCCGACGAGCCCCGAGTTCAGCCATATCTCCTCGAGCCTCGCGAAGGAGATCGCCCTTCACGGCGGCGACATGCGGCTCTTGGTACCCGAGCCAGTCGCGCAGAAACTGGCGGGCAAGATCAAGGGTTGAGGCTTCCCGGGCGGGCCCGGGGGCTCAGGTTCCGGGGAAATGGTCCGAAATACAGGACGATGACCTCTTTTCCCGAAAACCCGCCCGCCGGGCGCCCCGGGCGCGCGTGCCTTCGCCGCGCCCTCGGGCTCCTCCTCCTCCTCGCGCTCGGCGCCTGGGGGATCGCGCCCGCCGCCCGCGCCGAAGGCGGGTTGCCGGTGATCAAGGCGCATTCCCAGACCGAGTTTGCCGTCTACAAAGGCGACATCGTCAGCGTCGAGGTCAAGGCGAAGGGCGGGGACCTCCAGTACAAGTGGGTGCAGGCGAAGGACACGTTCTGCCGCGAGGCGAGCTGCGACATCGACACCAGCGACTGGGGCCTCGGCTCCCACAAGATCGCCTTCGTCGTCTTCAATTCCAAAGGCTCGCTCTACCTGAAGTTCCTCGTGAAGGTCCTCGCCACGCCGGCCGGCTACAAGCCTGGCAAGGTCAAGCCCGACGTCGAGGACGTGCGCGAGGACATCGAGTCGGTCACCAACGTCGACCTCGCGGTGCGGACCCTCACGGGGCGCGGCTTCAGCTTCCACAAGAAGAAGCTGCAGGTCGTCGGCCCGACGCCGCGCACCCTCGACTGGGGCGAAAAGCTCCGGACGCAGGAGGAGTCGACGATGCAGATCCTGCGCGAGGGCAAGGAGCACCACGTCCTCGGCCCCGCGACCTCGGTGGCGCTCGCCAAGTCCGAGACGGGGCACCGCGTCCTCGTGCTCAACAAGGGCATGCTCCGGAGCCGCCAGCTCGACGGCAAGGAGCCTTATTGGTCGATCGTCTTCAACAACTGGCTGCAGATCGACGGCGACGGCCAGTCCGACCTCCTCGTCAACCGGGTCCGCGAGGACGCCGACCAGATCGAGCTCTACGTAGTGCGCGGCAACGCCCGCGTCTTCCGCCGCCGCGCGACCGAAGCGAAAGGCGAGAAGGCGGCGAAGATGGCCGAGACTTACGGCGTCTCGGGCGAGGCGATCACGGTGCCCCAAGGCGGCTTCGTCCTGCTGACGCGCGACTTCGAGGCGCCGCCGCGGATCGAGCATCCCCTCGCCAAGGCCGTCGGCTGGATGATCGCCCTGACGACCCCGCTCTACCTGCCCGACGCCGAGCTCGCGAAGGCGGACCCCGGCACCGGCGTTCTCGGCGAGAAAAAAGCCGCGGATCTGGCCGAAGCGAGCGCCATCGCCCAAGACGCCATCGCGCGGCGCGATTTCCCGGCGGCCGTCGAGGCGCTGCAGCCCTTCGTGGGTAAGGTCAAAAAGGACTACCGCGCCGCGCTCACGCTCGGCACCGCCTATAAAGGAATGCTCCTCGACAAGGAGGCGGCCGAGTTCCTCATGGCGGCGGGGCGCCTCAAGCGCTCGGCGGCGGAGCCCTACTTCCTCTTAGGGGAGATGGAGCTCGCCGCGCGCCACTGGCGCAAAGCCCTGCGGTTTCTCGAAAAGGCCGAGGAATTCGGCTACCGGGACGAGCAGGTGGTGTCCTACTACAAGGGCATCGCGGGCTATGCCCTGCAGGAGTATGCCGGCGCGCGCCACGACTTGACGAAATCGCTCTGGGCCGACGGCACCGACGCCGTCACCGCCTCCGCCGAGGCCTTCCGCCGGAAAGTCAGATTCGACGGCTGGTTCGACGTGCGCTCGGGCTTGGGCGTCGTCTACGACTCGAACGTCCTGCGCGCCGGGAACCGCCACGGCGAGCCGCTGCCGCAGGCCATCCGGACGACGAAGAGCGGCGGCTACGAAGGCCACGCGGGCTTCGGCCTTTGGGCCTACCGCGGGATCAACGGCCACGCCGGCATGCGCTTCGACGCCCAGAAGATCGGCTGGCTCGAGCCGACGCTGATCAAGGTCAGCACCTTGAAAGAAGAGCTGGCTCTGGACGTCGGCGTCTACAGCGGCGCCGGCCCCGAGAAGGACCCGGAGTTCGAGCTGAGCGGCAGCGGCTTCGCCGGGACCTGCGTCCTCGGCGAGCAGCGCGCGATGGACACCGTCGGCGGGCGGGGGCGCATGGTCGTCCCGGGTCTGGCGGGGCTCGAGGTGCGGGCGCGCTCCCAGGCGAATTTAGATCCCTTGCCGACGCGCGACGACATCCTCGACCCGACGCTCGGCGAGATCGTGCCGGCGTCCGAGCGCTCGAACCACCAGGTGTACTACGGCATCGAGCTCAAGCCGGTCCGCCTCGAGGCCTGGTCGCTCGGCGTCGGCTACGAGGGCGGCGAGACCGCCATGCGCAGCGAGTTTCGGCAAGGCGAGTCCTTTACCGAGCAGATCGTCGGGGTCAAGGCGGGGCTGACGCCGACGACGCGGACAGCGATCGATCTGGATTTGAAAGTTTTACTGCGGAGCTTTGCGCAGGCTGTGGATAAGCGGGCAGACAAAGCCTTCGAAGTCGGGGTCGACTGGCGCTGGCGCTTTACGACGAGTCTTTATCAGGATTTCGTGCTGCGGTATGAGCGGCAGAAGTCGACGCGCGGGGACGCGGGGTATGTCAAATCGACGGCCGGGTATCATTTGAGTTTCGATCTCTGATCTCCGCCGGCTGCCGGCCGCGCCAGCGTCAGCCACAGCACCAGCCGCGCCTTCGCACTCTCCCGCCCCTCCCGGCGAAAAAGCGGTCCGATCAGGGGGATCCGCCCCGCCCACGGCGTCTCGGCGGAGCCTTCGGCACGCGTCGAAAGGTCGAGCACCGCCGCGAGCTGCGGCTCGCCGAGCGCCAGGTCGAGCGCGCTCTGCACGCTCCCGACCGTCAGCGCCGGCTCCGCTCCCGACCGGGTCTTAAGCTTGAGCGCCGCCTCGAAGTTAAGCCGCGCGCCGCCCGTGGCGAGCGGCAGCGCCCGGACCGTCATCTCGAGGCCCGTCTGTTTCCAGGACGCGGCGGCCGAATGGCGCGTTTGTTGATCCGTCTCGGCGGGACCGAGGCGCTCATCGCGAAACTCCGTGACCTGGAACTCGCCGCCGGCGCGGATGGTGACGGGGCGCCCGGGAAGGAGGCGGACTTTGGGCTCGCCGACGACGGTGGCACGGTGCTCTTCGGCGAGGGCCTCGAGGCGGGTGAGCAAGCCGAGGTGGGCCCCCGGGGCGGGGACTATGGCCGCGTCGCCGACGCCGGCGCTGACGTCGAGCAGCCCATTGAAGCCGAGCGTCCGCGCCGCCGATTCGTCCACGAGGAAGACGCGTGCCGTCAGCTCATAGCCGGGATCCGGCGCCTCGGGCGCGCAGCGCACCGCGAGCCGCGCCTTCGGGACGAGCAGTTCAGGGAACGGCGCATGGACCTTGGCGAGGGCCGCCTCGCCCTCGTCGCCGCAAGGCGCCAGAAATTGCACGAAACCGGCGGGACTGACGGCGGTATTCGCCGGGTCCGAGAACGGGGCCAGAGCCTCCTTCCAGGCGGTGCGCGCCGCGTCGTCGAGGCCCGTGAGCAGCAGGCAGCCGCGCCCCGGTTGGCAGGCCTGCGCCGCCTGAAGGAGCCATCCCCAGCCCGGCGCCGTGCCGGAGACGATGCCGGTCGCGCGGTCGCAGGCCACCGCGGGCGGCGCGCAGAGCCAGTCCGGGACGTCGCCGCGCGCCGCTTTACCCGCCTTCCGCGCGTCGTCGGCCGAGGCGACCTCGACGAGGTAGCGCGTCGCATCGGCGGGCCCGGTGCCGGGCCCGCGGGCTTCGATCAGGACGATGCCCGCATGCAGCGCGGTGATTTGCCACTGGTCCTCGGCCGTCTGGTGCAGGTCGACGACGCCACGGCGCGAGACGTTGAGCGCGGCGTCGTGCGGCAGCTCGAGGCGGGCGGTGCCGCCGGGAAGAAGGTGGAGGCGTTGCTCGTCGCCAAGCGCCGCGGATGCCACCAGCGAGAGGCCGACGGTCACGAGCCAGCGTTCATGGACTGCCATAAGTGATCCTCGGCCCCTGCGTGCACGCCGGCGGCAACTCCGAGCTGCCCTCGCGCGGCACGAGCACCACGTCGGGCTCGGCGAGGCGCCGGACCAGCTCGTTCCAGTCTTTGCCGGCGCGCAGCGGCGCCCGGAGCGTGACGCGCGGCCCGGCGCCGAGCACGGTCAAGGCCTCGAGGCTCACGAGGCAAAGCCGCCCCGTGGCGCGCTCCCGCACCGCGACCAGCACCTCGCTCCCGGGCCGGGGCGCGTCGCCGCCCGTCGGCCCGCCGGTCGCGAAGGCCAGCGTTTTCGGGGGTAGGCCGGGGCCGTGATCCGCGGGGGCGCCGGCCGCGCCGGGCAGGTGGCCGAGGCCGAGCCCGACGAGCAGGCAGGTGAGGTGCGAGGCCACGGGCGGCCAGCCGAAGAGGCTCAAGCGCATGGCGGGAGTCCCTCCGGCCACGGCAGATCCGCCGGCAGGTGCGCCTTGAGCGCGCAGAGCGCCGCGTCCTCGCCGCGCTCATGGTCGGACGGCGGCAGGATGCAGCCCGGGGCCGCGTCCAGGACCGAGGCGCAGTGAAGCGCGGACCGTTCGTCGTCGAGCGCCGCGGCGAGCCGCGCGATGCCGCGCATCGTCAGGATCTGGCCCGCGATCACGCCGTACCCGAGCGCGACGCCGATGAGCGCGAGGAAAAGGAGGTCGGCCGCCCCGCGCTCAGCGCCCCGGCTGCCAGGAAACGCGCGCCACCCAGTTGGGCCAATCGGGCGGCAGGCGCGGGTTGTGCTGCTGATGGAGGCCGACGGCGAA
>JAYVWD010000781.1:0-5280 GCA_043786345.1 Pseudomonadota bacterium | reverse complement strand
CAAATTGTCGGGCAACTGCGGCGCCCAATCAATAAGGATGGCATTGAGGTCGTGTCCGCGGTCGCGGAATTGTCCAATTTTAGCTACACGTAGCTCCTTAGCGACGGCGACGCTCATTACGACGCACCATTTCTTTCATGACGACCCGGATCATCAATGTCCGCGTCGATCTGACCGACCGCCCGCTCCGAAATCACGCCCCGACTAAACCCGCGTTCGCGATGTCCGGCACGCGCGTCAAACCCCGCACCTACCGTTAAAACCCCGTTATATCGCCGCATAGGGGGCGAACTTAGGCCATTTTTACAATTGGCTTGCGGGCCAAAGTCTTTGATGGCATGAAGGCGGAACGACAATCCGACTGACTGGCCAACCAAGTTTCATAGCTAACAAGAGACAGGGGGGGATCCTGGAATGAGCGCTCTCAATTCGATCGTGATGCGTACGACGGTGCTCGGCTCGATGCTCGGTCTCGCCGCCGCCTGCGGCGCCCCGCAAGCCCCACAGGCCTCGCAGTCGAAGATCGTCGGCGGCGAAATCGCCCAGGACCGTCCGTTCATGGCCGGCCTCGTCGAACGCTCGACGGACTACGCCTTCTGCGGCGGCACGTTCATCTCCGAGACCGTCGTCATGACCGCGGCCCACTGCGTCGCCGACGGCTGGCAGGGCATGCGCGTCGCGGGCGGCCACCGCCTCAACAAGGACCTGACCAACGACAAGACCGTGACCGCGACCGACGTCGTCGTTCACGAGCACTATGACGCCAACACCAACGACAACGACATCGCCCTCGTCTTCCTCAAATCGGAAGAGCTCGGCCGCCTCGGCGGCCGCGTGAAGCCCGCCCACAACAGCGACGTCCTCGACCTGCCCGAGACCGCCCACAACGCGATCGTTTCCGGTTGGGGCTCGATCAGCTCGGGCGGCACGTACCCGGACGAGCTCCGCGAAGTCACCGTGCCGATCATCACGAACGCGCAGTGCAAGTCGGCCGGCGGCTACTACGACGACGTCAACGAGCGCGAGGTCTGCGCCGGCGACTGGGACCAGGGCGGCATCGACAGCTGCCAGGGCGACTCCGGCGGCCCACTCTTCGTCGAGAAGGACGGCAAGGTCGAAGTGATCGGTATCGTGAGCTGGGGCGAAGGCTGCGCCGACAAGAAGAAGCCGGGCGTCTACTCCCGCGTCGCCTCCCACAAAGAGTGGATCACGACGAAGGTCACGGCCCACAACGGCTGAGCCTGCCCGCCCGCGGTCCCCGCGCGCCGGCGAGTGGGGTGCGAGCGCGATCGCGGGTCAGTTTGGCCGGAATTCCGCGGCACAAGGGCCGTTCGAGCAGTGGATCGCCCGCTCGAACAGGCCCTTTGCCTTGTCGTCAAAGATCGAGCGGTACGCGCCGATCTTGACCAGGCCCAGGATGTCGCCGGCGAGCGTCGCGACGCCCGCGACCTTGCCGTCGATGTAGCCGGCGCTGCCGGAGTCGCCCGGCGCGACGTTCTGCTCGCCCGGCAAGGCGACCCAGCTCATGTCCGCCGGGTCGACGAACATGATCTGGTGCGCGCCGCTGCGCAGGACGCCGGCACCCGCGCCGGTCATGTCGGTGCCGCCGTAGCCGAGCAGATAAAGCCAATCCCCCGGCAGCGGCTCGTCCGTGGCGAGGGCCGGGTAGCCGCCGCCGCCGATGCCGCGCCCCTTGCCCGTGCCCGCCGGGAAGACGACGAGGGCCAGGTCGGTCTCATACCCGAGTTGCGGCGGCAGCGCCGGGTCGAAGCCTTCGTCGAGGTAGAAAACGTTGACCGAGGCGCTCTGCTGCGCGCCGGAGTCGACGCGCACGTTGCCGGTCGGGTCCGCGTAGGCGATGCAATGCCGCGCCGTCAGGACCGTCGTGTCGTTGAGGAACGTGCCCGTGCACAGGTGGGTGCCGAGGACGTAGAGCCTTGCCGTGAACGGGAAGGACGACTCGGCCTCTTCCGTGCCGTTGACGAGCGCCGCGGCCGGAAGCGAAACGAGGGCCAGGGACGAGGCGAGCAGGAGGCTTTTCATCGATTTCGGTCCTCATTGAAAAGGGGATGCATTCTATAACATTTCTATTATAAATCGTCCGTATTTCAATTAATTACCCAGTATTATCAATAAACCGATTCCACCTTCAGCGGTTGTCGCCCCCGCATTTTCCGTGAGATAAGGGGGCACAAGTTTTTTTTGCGCCGCCTCCATGTTTCGGGAAGGACCAGTCCATGACGACGTCGAACGATAGCCTCAGGAAATGGGTCGACGACTGCGCGAAGCTCACTAAACCGGACCGCATCTACTGGTGCAACGGCTCCGAGGACGAATACCAACAGCTCGTCGCCGAAATGCTCGCGTCCGGCGCCCTCCTGAAACTCAACGAGCAAACCAACCCCCGCTCGTACCTGCACCGCTCGCACCCGAGCGACGTCGCCCGCACCGAGCAGCTGACCCTCGTCTGCACCAAGACCAAAGAAGATGCCGGCCCCAACAACCACTGGGAAGAGCCGGCCGCCGCCCACGCCAAGGTCGACAAGCTCTTCGACGGCGCCATGAAGGGCCGCACCATGTACGTCGTCCCCTACTGCATGGGCCCCCTAGATTCGCCGCTATCCCGCAGCGGCGTCGAGATCACCGACAGCCCCTACGTCGCCGCCAACATGCGCATCATGACGCGCATGGGCACCAAGGCCTTGAAGCGCCTCGAGAGGGAAGAAAAATTCGTGCGCGGCCTGCACTCGACCGGCGACCTGAGCCCCGACCGCCGCTGGATCATGCACTTCCCCGACGAATTGCTGATCAAGTCGATCGGCTCGGGCTACGGCGGCAACGCCCTCCTCGGCAAGAAGTGCCACGCGCTGCGCCTCGGCAGCTTTCAGGGCCGCAACGAAGGCTGGCTCGCCGAGCACATGCTCATCGTCGGCATCGAGGACCCCAAAGGCAAAACCACCTACGTCGCCGCCGCGTTCCCCTCGGCCTGCGGCAAGACCAACCTGGCGATGCTCATCCCGCCCAAGGCGATGCCCGGCTACAAGGTCTGGACCGTCGGCGACGACATCTGCTGGATGCACTTCGGCAAGGACGGCCGCCTCTACGCCATCAACCCGGAAGCCGGCTACTTCGGCGTCGCCCCCGGCACCAGCGAGAAGACCAACCCGACCGCGCTCGCGACCTTGAGCCACGACGTCATCTTCACCAACGTGGCGATGACCGCGGACAAGAAGCCGTGGTGGGAAGGCCTGACCAAGCAGCCCCCGGAAAACCTGACCGATTGGCAGGGCCGCGCCTGGGATCCGGCGAAAGGCCCGGCCGCCCAGCCGAACTCCCGCTTCACCGTGGCGGCGAAGCAATGCCCGAGCTACTCGCCGCACGCGGAAGACGTGGCCGGCGTGCCGATTTCCGCCATCGTCTTCGGCGGCCGCCGCCGCGACGTCGCCCCGCTCGTCATGCAGTCCGTCAGCTGGAACCACGGCGTCTACATGGGCGCCACGGTCGCCTCCGAGACGACCGCCGCCGCGACGGGCGCCGTCGGCGTCGTGCGCCGCGACCCCATGGCGATGAAGCCGTTCTGCGGCTACAACATGGGCGACTACTTCAAGCACTGGATGGACATGGGCGCCAAGTCCGACAAGGTGCCGAAGATCTTCCACGTCAACTGGTTCCGCCAGGACAAGCAGGGCGCTTACCTGTGGCCCGGCTTCGGCGACAACCTCCGCGTGCTGAAGTGGATCATCGAGCGCTGCGACGGCGGCGGCAAGGCCGAGCTGACGCCGATCGGCTACCTGCCGACGGCGGGCGCCCTCGATACGGCCGGCCTCGACGTCTCGGACGACACCATGCGCGAGCTGCTCAAGGTCGACCCGGCCGCGTGGACCAAAGAGGTCCAGGACGTGAAGACCTTCTTCGACGAATATGGCGCCCGCATGCCGCGCGCGATGCACGCCGAGCGCGACCGTATCGCGGCCGAGCTGGCGAAGGCGCGCTGATTTTTACCGCCGAGGCGCCAAGTTTTTTTAAGCGCGCAAAGGCGCAAAGGCGCAAAGAGCGCAAAGGTCTTTGTGGCCTCTGATCGGCCGGGTATGAGCCCTTACTCATACCCTTTGCGATCTTTGCGCCTTTGCGGTTTAAAAAAACTTGGCGCCGTCGCGGTCAAATCGCGCGCAGGACGGCGACACCCTCGGCCGGAACCTCGACCCGCCCGCCCGCGAGGACCACGCCGTCGCCGGCGGAAAGCGCCAGCGTCCACGGGCGCATCATCGGCGGCAGCGCGATCCGCGCCGGACCCTTGCCGAGGTTGAAGGCGACGGCGAGGTCGCCGGTTTGGACGAGCATCCAGCCCGCGGCCTCGTCGAAGTGCGCCACGGCCTTCCTTGCGGACGGCCCCACCTCGCGGCGGAGCGCGATCAGGGCGCGATGCCAGGCGAAGAGCTCGTGGCCCGCGCTCGTCTCGAGCTCGCGCCAGTCGAGCCGCGAGGCGGTGAACGTGCCGACGGCCTGCGGGTCGGGGACGTCCTCGGCGTTCCAGCCGAGCTCGACGAACTCTCGGCGCCGGCCCTCGCGCACGGCGCGCCCGAGCGCCTCGTCCGCGTGGTCGGTAAAGTAGTGGAAGGGCGTCTGCGCGCCCCATTCCTCGCCCTGAAAAAGCATGGGCACGAACGGGCTCACGAGCACGAGCGCGGCGCCGATCTTCTGGCGCGGGCGGCTCACGAGGGCGCCCATGCGCTCGCCGCGGGCGCGGTTGCCGATCTGGTCGTGGTTCTGCAGGTACGTAATAAAGCGCCCGCGCGGCGTCTCGCCCGCGGGACGACCGTGGGACTTCTGGCGGAACGCGGAGTAGCCGCCGTCGCGGACGAAGACGTCCTCGAAGGACTTCGCGAGGGCGCCGATCGTCCCGAAGTCGGCGTAATAGCCGGTGCGTTCGCCGGTCAAAACCGCGTGCAGCGCGTGGTGGAAATCGTCGTTCCACTGCGCGTCCATGCCGAGGCCGCCGGCGTCGAGCGGCCTCACCATGCGCGGATCGTTGTAATCGCTCTCGGCGATCAGGCAATAAGGGCGGCCGGTCGCGCGCTCGAGGGCCTGGACCTCGCCGGTGAGCTGCTCGAGCAGCGGGACCGAGGAATGGTCCTGGAACGCATGCACGGCGTCCAGCCGCAGGCCATCGCAGTGAAAGTCGCGCAACCACGAGAGCGCGTTGTCGCAGAGGAACCGCCGCACTTCGTCGCTGCCGCGCCCGTCGAGGTTGACCGCGGCGCCCCACGGCGTCTGGTACGT
>JAYVWD010000780.1:0-8125 GCA_043786345.1 Pseudomonadota bacterium | reverse complement strand
TCCCCGTGTCGCCGTCCGGGCCGAGCTCCTGGGCGCTGAGGTCGTTGCCGCCGTCGCCGATGAGCGAGAAGGCGTCGCCGGCGATCTCGCCGAGCGAGTCCTGCAGCTTCGACAGGTCGTCGAGCTTGATCGTGAGGACGTCCGGGTCGTTGTCCTTGTCGATGTCCGGAGCATCGCCCGAGATGTTGTTGCCGCGGTTCGAGGCGCCGACGAAGATCTGGAGCGGCTTGTCGCCGTCGCCCGGCTTGAGGACTTTGGTGCCGTTGAACTCGGTGGAGTCGGCGATCCGGGTGACTTCGTCGCGGAGCTGAGTGAACTCCTTGTCGAGGAACCCGCGCTCGCGCTCGCCGAGCGTGTCGGAGGCCGCCTGCGTCGCCAACTCGCGCATCCGGATCACGATGTTCGTGACCTCGTTCAGCCCGCCTTCGGCGACCTGGATGTACGAGATGCCGTCGCTGGCGTTGCGCTTGGCGACGCCCAAGCCGGACGTCGTCGCGCGGATCCGCTCACTGACCGCGAGGCCGGCGGCATCGTCGGCCGACTTGTTGATCCGGAGACCGGAGCTCAACTTCTCGATCGACTCGCCCTGTTGCTTGCGGGACTCGCCGAGGCGCCGTTGCGCGACGAGCGAGTCCATGTTCGTCTTGATCCTGAGACCCATGGAAATATCCTCCTTGAAATGTCACGGCAAACCGTAGCCGTGCGCCATACGGGTGAAGACCACTAAACAATATTATGTTTAGCGGAGAAGCTGCAGTGCCATCTCGGGCGCGGCGTTCGCCTGGCTCAAGACCGCGGTGTTCGACTGCGTCATGATCTTGGCCTGCGTCAGCTTCGAGGTTTCCTCGGCGAAGTCGACGTCCTTGATCCGGCTCATGGCGGTGGTCTGGTTCTCGACGCTGATGCCGATGTTGCTGATCGCGGATCCCAGGCGGTTCTGGACGGCGCCGAGCGTCGCGCGCTCGCCGGCGATCTTCGTCAGAGCGTCGTCGAGCGTCCCGAGCTTCATCGCGATGTCTTCGCGCGTCGGGCCCGCATCGCCCTCTTCCTTCGCGCCGATTTCGCTCTCTTTGCCGAGGCCGAGCGACTCCGAGTCGAACTTCAAGCCTTCGAGGTTGATCCGGAGCGTGTCGATGTTCTCTTCCGGGGCCGTCCCGCGGGTACCGACCTGGATGACGTACTCGCTCAGCGGGTTCTCTTTGTCGAAGATCTTGATGCCGCTGAACTCGGTGGACTTGCCGATCCGGTCGAGCTCGTCGGTCAGCTGCGTATACTCTTTGTTGAGGTACGTGCGCTCGCGCTCGCCGAGCGTGTCGGTGGCCGATTGCGTGGTGAGCTCGCGCATCCGGATCAGGATGTTCGTCATCTCGTTCATGCTGCCTTCGGCGACTTGCACGAGCGAGACGGCGTCGTTGGCGTTGCGCTTGGCCACGTTGAGGCCACGCACCTGCCCGCGCAGGTTCTCCGTGATGGCGAGACCTGCGGCATCATCCGCCGACTTGTTGATCCGGTAACCCGACGATAGCCGCTCCAGGCTTTGGCCCATCTCGGCGTTGTTGCGCTCCATTTGGCGCTGAGCATTGAGGGACGAGACGTTTGTGCGGATGCGCATACCCATTGACAGATCCTCCTTGATAACGTTGGGTCTAAGGCCTTGACCCGCGCTAGTTCCACCCTGGAACTTGCAAGTTTACCAACGGAGAGTTGGCGGATTACTTGAGTCGCGGCTTGTACATTTGCTAAAAAACGGCCTGAGTCCCATGAGTCTCCGGAGGTTGGAGTCAATGCCCAAAGAATTCGAGAGCTTCCGGTCTTTGGTAAATGCCAAAAAAAACGATCTTTCTTCGTCTTTTCGAGGGGTTATTGTGGGTTGCTCGGGAGGCCCCGATTCCACTGCCCTTTTTCACCTTCTTTGCGACCTTTCCAAGGCCGGTGAATTTTTTCCGGTGGGCCTCGCCCACGTCGCCTACGGCCTGCGCGGCGCGGAGTCGGAAGGCGATTTCGCGTTCTGCTCCGGGCTCGCGGCGAGCCGGGGCGTGCCCTTCTTTTCCCTGCGGGCACCGGCACCTGCGCCGCTGACCGGGGTCCAGGCGTGGGCGCGCGGGGTCCGCCGGGCGTTTTTCGCCGAACTGGCGGCGGCCGGTTGAGCGATCGCCCTGGCGCATCACCTGGACGACGTCGCCGAGACGGCGCTCTTCCGCCTGGCGCGCGGGACGAGCGCGGGCAACGCGGCCGGAATGCGCGTCTGGGATCCGCCCTACTGGCGCCCGCTTCTTCACGAGCGCAAGGCGGCCCTGCTCGCCTTCCTCGCGGGCTCGAACCTGGCGTTCCGCATCGATTCGTCGAACGCCCGCGCCGACTATGCCCGCAACATCATCCGCAGCCGCGTGCTGCCCGAGCTCGAAGCCTTGTTTCCCGGGGCGGCGGCGCGCCTCGCCGAGACGATGCTCGCGGCCGCCGTCCCGGCGGCGGGCGCCGCGGCCGGGAGCCTGGATGAAAAGGCGGCGTGGCTCGGCGCCCGGCTGCCGCGCGGGACCCAGCTTTCACGCCGTATGCTGCAAAACTTGCCGGGCGGCCATTGCCTCGTCGCCGCGGCCGGCAGCGTTCCCAAGGCGCCGCGCGAGACCCAGCATCGCATGAGCCTCAAGGCGTTCGAGGCGGCGGCCCTGCTCGAGCCGGGCTCTAATGCCGCTCTTATCCGAGGCAAGCGACAGTGGCGGTTCATGACGCCTTCGGTCGAACAACCTCCATCCGGCGAGCAGCGCCCCACAACGGTGCGCGCCTTCGGCATCGGCACGAAAATGCCGCTGCGTTTTTCCTGCACACCGCACGCTTCGCCGCACCCTGTGTCTCGGACCTGGACGCTGAAAGAGCTCAGCCGCCGCTGGTCCGTGCCCGAGGATGCGCGCGAGGAATATCTGGCGATCGAGTATAATCAAGAGCTGATTGGGCTCTACGACGGCGAGTCGGTCGTTTGCCCGTCCCCTGGGGACGGCGCCAAGCGGCACCTCGACCACCTGATCTTCGAAACCTCTCGGGAGCGACCTCATGGCTAAGCCACCGCCGAAGCAAAACCAGCAGATGCGCATCACGATGCTCTTCGCCCTCATCGTGGGCCTCTTCCTCCTCGTCCACCTCATGGTGAAGCCGCAGGACGAGCCGCGCCCGATCAAATTCTCGGAATTCATGGCCGCCGTGGTTCTCCCGGACGGCGACACCAACAAGGTGACCGAGGCCACCTTCAAAGACAACGAGATCATCGGCACCCGGAACGACAAGAGCACCTTCAAGACCTTCGGCCCCAACGACGCCGACATGCGGAAAGACTTGATGTCCAAGGGCGTCAAGATCAACTACGAGGCCCCTGAAGAGATGAGCTGGTGGAAGACCCTGCTCATCAACTCGCTGCCGCTCATCATCATCCTCTTCCTCTTCGTGTTCTTCATGCGCCAGCTCCAGATCGGCGGCGGCAAGGCCATGTCCTTCGGGAAGTCCCGGGCGAAGCTCCTCACCGAGAACCAGACCCGCGTGACCTTCGACGACATCGCCGGCATCGACGAGGCGAAGCAGGAGCTCGAGGAGATCATCGACTTCCTCAAGGACCCAAAGAAGTTCACCCGCCTCGGCGGCCGGATCCCCAAGGGCGTCCTGCTCGTCGGCTCGCCCGGAACCGGCAAGACCGTGCTCGCCAAGGCCATCGCCGGCGAGGCCGGCGTCCCCTTCTTCTCGATCTCCGGCTCCGACTTCGTCGAGATGTTCGTCGGCGTCGGCGCGAGCCGCGTGCGCGACCTCTTCGACCAGGCCAAGAAGCACGCGCCCTGCATCGTGTTCATCGACGAAATCGACGCCGTCGGCCGCCATCGGGGCGCCGGCCTGGGCGGCGGTCACGACGAGCGCGAGCAGACCCTGAACCAGCTCCTCGTCGAGATGGACGGCTTCGAATCCAACGAAGGCGTCATCATCATCGCCGCGACCAACCGCGCCGACGTCCTCGACCCCGCGCTCCTCCGCCCGGGCCGCTTCGATCGCCGCGTGATCGTACCCAAGCCCGACGTCAAAGGCCGCGAAGGCATCCTCAAGGTCCACAGCCGCAAGTCCCCGCTGGCGAAAGACGTCGAGCTCTCGACGATCGCCCAAGGCACGCCGGGCTTCTCGGGCGCCGACCTGGAGAACCTCGTCAACGAGGCCGCCCTGATCGCCGCCCGCAAGGACTGCAAAGAAGTGGACATGTTCCACTTCGAGCTCGCCAAGGACAAGATCCTGATGGGCCCCGAGCGCAAGAGCATGATCATGGGCCTCGACGAGAAGCGGAACACCGCCTACCACGAAGCCGGCCACGCCATCGTCGGCCTGGTCGTCGGCAACGTCGACCCCGTCCACAAGGTCTCGATCATCCCGCGCGGCCAGGCCCTCGGCGTGACCATCATGCTCCCCTCCGAGGACCGCTACACCCTCACCAAGGAGTACGCGGAAAGCATGATCGCCTACGCCATGGGCGGCCGGGCGGCGGAAGAGCTGATCTTCAACAAGCAGACGACCGGCGCCGGCGACGACATCAACAAGGCCACCGACATCGCCCGCCGCATGGTGTGCAGCTGGGGCATGAGCGAAAAGCTCGGGCCGCTGACCTTCGGCAAGGACACGGAGGAAGTCTTCCTCGGCCGCGAAATCGGCAGCTCCCGCAACTACTCGGAGCGCATCGCCGAGGACATCGACAACGAGATCCGCCGCATCGTGACCACGGGCTACAAGAAGGCCATCACGATCCTCAAGACCCACAAGGACAAGCTCGAGGCCCTGGCGGAATCCCTCCTGATCAAGGAGACCCTGGACCGCGTCCAGATCGACGTCGTCATGAAGGGCGGCCTGGTCGTGACGGAAGACGAGCGCAAAGCCTTCTACGAAGCCCAGAAGAAGGTCAAGGAAGCCCGCGACGCCCGCACCAAGCCCGCGGCCGTCGCCGCCCGCCTGGACGACGCCGTCGCCGACGTGCCACCGCTCAGCGCGCTGCCCCAGGGGACGTGATCTTCGGTTCGGACAAGACGAAGGTCTGGGTGATGGGCGTGATCAACATCACGCCCGATTCCTTTTCGGACGGCGGCAGTTATCACGAGCCCAAGGCCGCCGTCCGCCACGCCCGCCGGCTGCTGGCCGACGGCGCCGACATCCTCGATCTGGGGGCGGAATCGACCCGCCCGGGGGCGACGCCCCTTACCGAGACCGAGGAGTGGCTCCGGCTCAAGCCGGTCCTCGAGGCGCTCCGGAAGGAGCTCCCGCAGGTCCCGCTGAGCATCGACACCCGGAAGCCCGGGCTCATGCTCACGGCCGCCGCCCTGGGCGCGACCCTCGTCAACGACGTGGAAGGGGCCCGAGACCCCGCGACGCTCAAGGCTTTGGCGGTTTTCCCCGACCTCAGCTACCTATGCATGCACATGCACGGAACGCCGCAGGACATGCAAAAGTGCCCCTTGGACGGCGCCGCCGCCGTCGAGGCCGTCGACCGCTTCTTCGACGACCGCTTCAAAGCCTTGACCCAGGCGGGTTTCCGGCCCGACCGCATCTGGATGGACCCAGGGATAGGCTTCGGCAAGACCGACGCCGGCAACGCCCGCCTGATGCGGGAAGTCCCAGCCTTCTCGGCCCGCTACAACCTCGCCATCGGGATCTCGCGCAAAGGGTTTCTCGGGCGTACACTCGGGATCAAAGAACCGAAAGACCGCGATGCGCCGTCCAAGACGCTCGAATTCGGCCTGGCTTGTGCCGGCGCCCGCATGATCCGGACCCACGACGTGGCGCGCTTAAAGAACCTCCTGGACTTGGCCAATGCTTGAGATTTTCGACCAATTCAGCATCTGGGCCGCGCTCGACATCCTCCTCATCGCGTTCATCATCTACCACATTCTGCTGCTGATCCGCGGGACGCGCGCCGCCCAGATGCTGACCGGCATCCTGATCGTCATCGCGGCGTACCTGCTGTCGTCGATCGTCCCGTTGACGACGCTCAACTGGGTGATGAACAAGTTCTATTCGTCGTTCATCATCATCATCATCATCCTGTTCCAGGACGACATCCGCCACGTGCTCAGCCGCATGGGCAAGAAGTCGTTCATCCCAGGCAGCGACAACCTCTCGTCCTCGCAGATCCTGGACGAGATCACCCGCGCCGCCGCCGCCCTGGCCGCCAAGCGCGTCGGCGCCCTGGTCGTCCTGGAGCGCAACATCATCCTCGCGCGCTACGTCGAGGTCGGCACGCTGCTCGACGCCCGGGTGTCGAAGGAAATCATCATGTCGATCTTCCACCCCTCGTCCCCGATCCACGACGGCGCGGCGATCATCCAGCGCGGCCGGATCTCGGCCGCCGGCTGCTTCCTGCCGCTGACCCGCGACGAGAACCTGGACCCCAACTGGGGCACGCGCCACCGCGCGGCCATCGGTATTTCTCAGGAGACGGATGCGATCGTCGTCCTGGTGTCCGAAGAGGGCGCCTCGATCTCGCTCGTCGTCGACGGCAAGGTCTCGCGGAAAATGGACCCGAAGGACCTGCGCAAGTCGCTCAACGAGCTGCTCGCCGAGGACGAGGAGCAGCAAAAGGCCGCCTCCCGCGGCGCCAACGAGTGGTGGCAGCGGATTTTCCGGTCCGGGGGCAAGGGATGAAGAGCGGCGTATTGACGGGATTTTTCCGCAACTTCCAGTACAAGATCTCGGCCGTCGTCCTGGCCTGCCTCTTCTGGTACATCGTCCAGGGCGAGGAGATCCTCGAGATCAACCGCCGGATCGCCGTGAACATCAAGGTTCCCGACGGTTACATCGTCAAGGGCCCCGAGGTCCGCTTCAAGGACGCGACGCTGCGCGGCTCGCGCGTCCTGCTCGCCGACTTCTCGACCCGGCCCCTCGAGGCGACCCTCAAGATCCAGGAAGGCAAGACCGGCCAGCTCCGGTTCCGGATCGACAAGGAATACATCAAGAGCTGGGACAACCGGATCAAGCTCGCCGTCCACGACCCGTACCTGACCGTGTTCGTCGACGAAAAGGTCTCGAAGAAGGTCCCGGTGAAGGAGTTCCTCAAGGGGGTCCCCGCCGACGGCTACATCATCGAGAAGACCGTCATCAAGCCGAGCACCGTCACCATCTCGGGGCTCAAGAGCGAGATCAACCGGATCGAGGAGATCCAGACCGAGCCGATCGACGTCAGCGACCTGCAGGCGACCAAGAGCTTCGACGCCCGCCTGGTCGCCAAGGACATCCCCGAGACCGGCCTCTCGACCGACAAGGTCCAGGTGAGCCTGCTGGTCGGCGAGAAGAAGGTAAACAAGCGCTTCGGCTCGGTCCCGGTCGAGGTCGTCGGCAGCGAATACCTGACGGCCGTCAAGCCGCGATACGTCTCGATCGTCATCCAGGGCACCCCCGGCGTGCTCAGCTTCGTGAAACGCAGCGATCTGGAGGCCTTCGTCGAGGCCCGCGAGCTCGAGGCCGGCAAGAAGCACAACCGCCCGATCCAGGTGAAAATCCCGAACGACACCGTGCTCATCGAGACTTTCCCCCAGGCCGCGACGGTCGAGATTTACAACCAAAAGCGGTTGAATTAAGACTCAGGGTCCCGCGGCCCCGTTTGGGGTCTGCGACAAGGAGGTCCAGGTTTGGGAAAAAAACTGTTCGGCACGGATGGCATCCGCGGCCAGGCCAACGTCTATCCGATGTCCCCGGACCTCGTGATGAAGCTCGGCCAGGCGATCGGCATCTGGTTCAAGGAGAAGCACTCGCACCCGCGCATCCTGATCGGCAAGGACACGCGCCGGAGCGGCTATATGCTGGAGCAGGCCCTGGCCTCCGGCATCTGCAGCGTCGGCGTCGACGCACACTTCCTCGGGCCCTTGCCGACGCCCGGCATCGCGTACCTGACCCGCGGCCTGCGCGCCTCGGCGGGCATCGTCATCTCCGCTTCCCACAACCCCTTCGACGACAACGGCATCAAGATCTTCAGCGCCAACGGCTACAAGCTCCCCGACGAGGCCGAGGAAAAGCTCGAGGTCATGATCGAGTCCCCGACCCTGGCCATGCATCTGCCGACGGGCGCCAAGATCGGCAGCTCCAAGCGCGTCGACGACGCCATCGGCCAGTACGCCGT
>JAYVWD010000779.1:0-2106 GCA_043786345.1 Pseudomonadota bacterium | reverse complement strand
CTGATGGGCTGGGTGCACCGCCGCCGCGACCACGGCAACCTCATCTTCCTCGATTTGCGCGACCGGTTCGGCCTGACCCAGGTGGTCCTCGACCCGGCCCTCGACGCGGCCGCCCACAAGGCCGGCAACGAGCTCCGCAACGAGTTCTGCATCGCCGTCAAAGGCAAGGTCGCCCAACGTCCTGAAGGCATGATCAATCAGACGATCCCGACCGGCGGCATCGAGGTCCAGGTCACCGAGCTCAAGATCCTGAACCGCTCCGAGGTCCTGCCGTTCAGCGTGAACCAGGATGAGAAGGTCGAGGCGACCGAGTCGCATCGCCTGAAATACCGCTACATCGACCTGCGCCGCCCCGCGATCAAAGACAAGATCCTGGGCCGCATCAAGTTCGTGCGCTCGATCCGCAAGACCCTGGAAGATGAAGGGTTTTTGGATATCGAGACGCCCTTTCTCTATAAGTCGACGCCGGAAGGCGCCCGCGAGTTCCTGGTGCCCTCACGGGTCCACCCGGGCAACTTCTATGCGCTCCCCCAGAGCCCGCAGCTCTTCAAGCAGGTGCTCATGGTCGCGGGCTTCGACCGGTACTACCAGGTCGTCAAATGCTTCCGCGACGAGGACCTCCGCGCCGACCGCCAGCCCGAGTTCACCCAGGTCGACATCGAGATGTCGTTCGTCCAGCAGGAGCAGATCCTCGAGACGATGGAGCGCGTGATCTTAGGCGCCGTCGCCGAATTTCAGGGGAAAACCCGCCAGGGCGCGATCGAGCGCCGCACCTACGCCGAGGTCATGGAGGACTATGGCGTCGACAAGCCGGACCTGCGCTTTGGCCTCAAGCTCAAGAACGTGACGGACGTCGTCGCCAACGCCGGGTTCAAGGTCTTCGCCGAGGCCGTCAGCACCGGCGGCATCGTCAACGCCCTGGTCATCGAGGGCGGCGAGGCCTGGACGCGCAAGGAGATCGACGAGCTCACCGAGGTCGCGCGCAACATCGGCATGAAGGGCCTCGCCTACGCGAAGAAGAAGCCCGGCGCCGGCGTCGAGAGCTGGCAGTCGTCGATCGGGAAGTTCCTCGACGGCGCGATGATCGACGCGATCAACCAGCGGCTCGGCGTGAAGGACGGCGACCTCCTGCTGTTCGGGGCCGGCCCGTATGAGTCCACGAAGGCCCAGCTCGGCGCCCTCCGCAACCACCTCGGCGCCAAGCTCAAATTGTACGACCCCACCCAGCTCAAGTTCCTGTGGGTCCTGGACTTTCCGCTCCTGGAGAAGGACGCCGACTCGGGCCGCTGGATCGCCCGCCACCACCCCTTTACCGCGCCGAACCCGGCGGACATACAGTACATGGAGTCCGACCCCGGCCGGGTGCGCGCGTCCGCGTACGACTTGGTGCTCAACGGCTACGAGGTCGCCGGCGGCTCGGTGCGGATCCACGACCCGGACGTCCAGATGAAGCAGTTCGCCCGCCTCGGCCTTTCCGAGGAGCAGGCCCGCTTCAAATTCGGCTTCCTTCTCGAGGCCTTGACCTTCGGGGCGCCGCCCCACGGCGGGATGGCCTTTGGCCTCGACCGCCTGGTCATGTGTCTGGTAGGTACGGATGCCATCCGCGACGTGATTCCGTTTCCAAAAACGCAGAAGGCTTCATGCCTCATGACGGACTCGCCGGCGCCCGTGCCGCCCGAGAACCTCCGCGATCTGCACATCAGGGTCCACATGCCGACCCTTTGAGGAAGGCCTTAAACCTTGTCCACCCATGATCTTTCCGCGCCGAGCTGGGCCGCCCTCGCCATGGGGCCCAAGCTCCGCGCCTATTTCGGGGTATCGGAAGCCGACTACCGCGGCACCCTGGACCCCGGCGCCGGGTTCGCGGCGGACCTCGTCGGCTTCGCCGCCGCGAAGGGAGTCCTCGACGCCGCCGCCCTGTCCGACCTGATCGACGAGCTGGTCACGATGGACCAGCCGCAGGCGGCGCTGGGCCTCGCCGCCCGGTTCCCGGACCTCGTGGACGGGTCGGACTTCCGCACCCAGCTCTCGCTCGGCGTCGCGGCGATGCTCGCCGGCGACCACGACTACAGCGAAGAGCGGTTACGCGCCGCCCAGCGGATTTTG
>JAYVWD010000778.1:0-2747 GCA_043786345.1 Pseudomonadota bacterium | reverse complement strand
TACACGACGCCGATGGTGGCGAAGACCGACTACGCCGGGCCGACGCAGGCGAGCCAGAGCGGCAACGTCGTCGAGACGCCGGCCCTCCGCCTCACCGTCGACGCCGACGCGCGCTGCGTCGACGCCTTCGACAAGATCCGCAGCCTCGCGCTCGCCAAAGTCTGCGGCGAAGACCTGAATCAGGGGACCAAGCGCCTCGCCATCGACCCCTATGCGATGACGAACGTCTACGGCGTCGGCAACGTCTTCTACGATCCCGGCACGGCCGACGGCGACTGGAGCGACCGCGACTGGTACGGGGTCCGGAACGGCGCCGAGCGCACCGACCTGGGCAACGTCCGCGCCGACTTCAACGGCGCGGCGCCGAGCATGTCGCAGTTCCCGGTGATCTATGCGCTCGGTCAGGGCACGCAGAACTTCGGGCTGTTCCTCGACCACGCCTACCGCATCTCCTGGAACTTCCACGACGCGCACCGCTGGTTCGCCGAGACCTGGGGCGACCAGCTCCGCTGGTACCTGCTGGCGGGCCCCGACGTGAAGGCCTTGCGCGCCTCGTTCATGGAATTGGTCGGCCGGCCGCTGCTGCCGCCGAAGGCGGTCTTCGGGCTTTGGGTGAGCGAGTTCGGCTACGACGGCTGGGGCGAGATCCGCGACGATCTGAAGTCCCTCCGCGACGCGGGCTTCCCCGTCGACGGCTTCGGGCTGGACCTGCAGTGGTTCGGCGCCGGCTTCGGCGATCCGGCCAAGTTCAAGATGGGCCGCCTAGCCTTCGACCCGGCGACCTTCCCGGACCCGGAGGGCGAGATCCGGAAACTCCGCGAGCAGGAGGGCTTGCACCTCATCGCCATCGAGGAAAGCTACGTCAACCGCGCCCTCTCCGACTACGACGCCGTGCGCGCCGCGTCCACCGACGCCGACTGCTTCTTCGTCAGCCACGAGGCGGGCAAGTGCACGCCGTCCGCGTTCGGCAGCGAGCAGAGCCCGATCTGGTGGGGCTTCGGCGGGATGCTCGACTGGACGAACGACCGGGCCGGCGAGTTCTGGCATCACCTCAAACGCCAGCCCCTGGCGATGCTCGGCGTCACCGCGCATTGGACCGACCTGGGCGAGCCCGAGATGTACGACGCCGACGGCTACTACAAAGGGTTTCCCCGGCTGCCGGGGAAAAACCGCCACGCCGACGTGCACAACCTCTACAACTTCAAGTGGCTCGAAAGCATCTACAAGGGCTACATGCGTCCCGACCACCAGGCCGCGCTCAAGACCGCGCTAAACCTGCCCGAGGCGCCGCGCTTCTTCGCGATGTCGCGCGCCGGCGCGCCCGGGATCCAGCGCTTCGGCGCCGGCATGTGGAGCGGCGACGTCGGCCGCAACATGGGCACGCTGCGCGCGCACACCAACACGCAGATGCACATGTCGATGGCGGGCCTCGACTACTACAACTCCGACGCCGGCGGCTTCACCTGGGCGCTCAACGACTTTTTCAACGACGCGAAGTCCGACGCGCAGTACCGCGAGCTCTACACCCAGTGGTTCGCCGACAGCTGCCTCGCCGACCTGCCGGTGCGCCCGCACGGCTGGGCGATGGGCGACCTCGAGACGAGCTACGCGCCCACCAACAAGGGCCACAAGGAAAGCAACTACGCCAACGTCCGGCAACGCTACGAGCTGATCCCCTACCTCTACTCCATGGGCTGGCGGGCGAGCATCGCCGGCGAGCCCCTGATTCCGCCGCTGGTCTACCACTTCCAGAGCGACCCGAACGTGCGCCGCCTCGCCAACGAGAAGATGTACGGCGACGCCCTCCTCTTCGCGATCGTCGCGGGCTACGGCGAGACGGACCGGCGCGTCTACCTGCCCAAAGGCCGCTGGATCGACTACCACACGCACGAGTCGTTCGACAGCGCCGGCCAGGAGACGCCCCCTTATCCCTTGTACATGGACCGCTACGGCCTCGCCGGCGTGCTCACGCTGCCGCTCTTCGCCAAGGCCGGCGCGATCATCCCGAAGATGCTGACCGACAAGGATTCGCAGAACGCCTACGGCAAGCGGCGGGACGGGGTCCTGCGGCCCGACCTGATCGCCCGGGTTTACGCCGACGAGGCGGCGACGAGCTTCACGCTCTACGAGGATGACGGCGAGACGCTCGGGTATGCGAAGGGCCAGGCGCGGACGACCTTGATCTCGCAGCAACAGACCGGCTCGACGGCCCGCGTCGAGGTCGCCGCCGCGCAGGGGACTTACGCGGGCGCGCCGGCGACGCGGCCCAAGAAGATCGAGCTGGTGATGCGGGACGGCGTCGCCAGCGGCGTCCGCCTGGGCGGCGGCGCGCTGCCGGCCTGCGCGGATCAGGCGGCGTTCGATTTCGGCGCCGAGGCCTGCTTCCTGAATACGGAGCGCAACTTCGTGCTGGCGCGGACGCCGGGCGACGCGGCGGTCGGGGAGGCGGCGGCGTTCGAGGTGGAGGTCAAAGGGATCGAGGCGGCGGCCACGGTGAACTTCGTCTGCGACAACGGCGCGACGGTCGACGGCGAGTCCATTTACGTCGCCGGCGACGGGTTGCCGGGCGGCTGGGACGCGGCGAAGGCGGTGAAGCTGACGGCGACCCGGTATCCGCGGTGGACCGGGCTGGTGCAAGGGTTGCCGGTGGGGGTCGAGATCAAGTGGAAGTGCCTCAAGCGGCGCGACGGGCAGGCGGGGGTGTTTGAGCCGGGGGAGAATCATGTGGTTTTGACGCTGGCGGGGTT
>JAYVWD010000777.1:0-2809 GCA_043786345.1 Pseudomonadota bacterium | reverse complement strand
CAACGATGACGTACGCCCACAGATCGGCGAAACACCAGCGGCTGGCGAGTTTCAAGTGGACTGAAAGGGTCCATCCCAAAACCACCCTCGCCGGGGCGGAATCGCCCCATAATGAACTGATTTAATTGATAAAATAGTGGCGGAAGGGGAGGGAATCGAACCCACCTCAGTCGGCATAACCGACTGACAGCGGCTTTGAAGGCCGCGGAGGCCACCAGAGCCTCATCCTCTTCCCTATCGCATTCCCGGAATTCGTACCCGATCCTAGCGCAAATTCCGGCAAGACTCCAGGGTCCTCGGGTCGGCACTTGGTCGCCGTTCGAAAAGTCGATAGAGTGGCGCGATGCACGTCATCGGAACCGCAGGCCACGTCGACCACGGCAAAACAAGCCTTCTCCGGCTCCTCACGGGAATGGAGCCGAGCCGACTCGCCGAAGAGCGCACGCGCGGGATGACGATGCAGCTCGGCTTCGTCTGGATGCCGGGGGAAGACGACCGCCCGATCGGGGTCGTGGACGTTCCTGGTCACGCCGATTATCGCCTCCATACGATTACCGGCGCAAGCACCATCGACGCCTTTTTGTTCATCTGTGCGTGCGATGACGGGTGGATGCCGCAAAGCGAGGAGCACCTTTGGGCGCTCTCGGCCTTCGGCGTGACGCACGGCGTGGTCGTCCTCACGAAGACCGATCTGGTCGACAAGGCCCGGTTCGCGGAGCTCGCGGCGGAGATGGAGGTCCGCTTCTTCGAGGCCCTGGGCCGGGAGATACCGATCGTGGGCTTCTCGGCCACGACCGGGGAGGGCTTGGCGGATCTCAGGCGCAATCTGTTTCGTGAGCTCGGCACGCTGCCGCAGGAAAAAGACCTAGGACGGCCCCAGATGTTCGTCGACCGGGTCTTTTCGGTGGCGGGCCAGGGGACCGTCGTGACGGGGACCCTGCGGGACGGGACCTTAAGCGACCGGCAAGTCGTCGAGGTGCTGCCTTCCCGGAAGAAGACGCAAGTCCGCTCGATCCAGATGTATGGGCGCGCGGTGCGCGCGGCCCTCCCCAATGCGCGGGTGGCGCTCCAGCTCGCGAACTTGAGCGTCACGGATGTGCCGCGAGACTCGCAAATCGTCGACCCGATGCACGTCTTTTTGACGGCGGCGATCGACGTGCGCCTGCGGACGTACCAGTCCTACCGGATCAATCCGAAGAAGAATCCCGAGGTCATCGTCGTCCATGGTGGCGTCAAGACGAAGGCCAAGCTCATCGCGATCGGCCCGCTCGAAGAGGAGCGTGAGCCGACCTGGCACGTGCGGCTGAAGCTCGAAGTCGAGCGGATGATCCGGTTCGACGAACGGTGCCTCATCGTCAGCGCCGGCGGCGACCGGGTGCTCGGCGCCGGGCGGGTCGTCGACGAATCGCCCGGTACCAGCATCACGGTGGCGGCGGACCTGCTGCCGCTCATCGCTGATTACTCGGTCGAGGAATACCTCGCGCTTAACGTCGCCAAGATCGGCGCCCTCCGCTTTCGCGATATAGAAAAGCGCACGCGCTTTCCGCCGCTCGAAGAAACCTTCGGCTTCCTGGCCTTGGACGACTGGTTGGCCGAGCCGAGTCGGGCCGAGGAATGGAACGCCGCGATCATGGGGCGGCTCGCGAAGCAGCACAAGGAAATGCCGACCGAGGAAGGACTGGCCGAGTCGGCCTTGGTCAAGGCCCTGCGGCTCGACGCGGACCTGTTGCACTCCCTGCTCCGGGCCCTGAAGAAGTCAAACGCGATCCAGCAGGTTGGCCCCTATCTGAAAGTGTTCGGATACGTTCCGAGGGCCGATCACACCACGAAGCTGGCGATCCGCCTCGAAGGCGTTGCCACGTGCGACGAGCCGGTCGCCCAATCCTACGCCGACCTCGGGGTCACCTCCGAGGAGACGCGTCGTGTTCTCGGCCGATTCGTCGCCGACGGCAAGCTCGTGCGGCTGGACGAAGACCACGTCATGGGGGCCGTCGCTCACCGGATTCTGGTCGAGAGGATTCAGGGCTTCCTCGCGACACATGGTCCCGGCACCGCGGCCGAAATCCGCGACCACCTCGAGATAGGGCGCAAAGTCGTCATCCTCGTCCTCGAGTCCATGGACCACGCGAAGCTGACCTACCGTGACGGCAATCATCGGGGCCTCGGCCGAACCAAGCCGCGGCTGGACCCGATGGCGCCGCTCCGGGCCCAGTTCGAAGGCATCGCCAACAGCGCCGAGCCCCTGGCATTTGCGCTCATTACGCTCGGCGTCGCCGATGACGAGGGCCGCAAAGTCTTCGACCAATTCGTCGCGGACGGGCGGATCATCGACCTGGACGGCACGCACGTCATCGGGATCAGGGGGCTTCAGAGCCTGACCCTGCGGGTTTTACAGCTGCTCGCCGAAAAGGGGCCGCTCACCGTCGCCGAGCTCCGGACCGAGCTGCAGATCGGCCGGAAGGTCGTCGTCAAAGTGCTCGAGGCGATGGACCGGGAAAATTTGACGCGCCGGACGGGCGAGCGCCGGGAGCTGGTCAAACCCGAGGCGTAGGCGGATTCCACCGCGTTCCCGGCTAGAGGAGCTTCGAGAGGACGACGGCCGTCGGGCCGTTCCGCCCGCCCTTCCAATGTTTGCCGGCACCGACCCCGAACATCGTATAAATCGTGTTCGCGATCGATGCGAAGCTCAGGTAGTCCGCCGGCAGGTCCAGCCTTCGCCGACGGCGACTCGAGCGCCGATGCGGCTCCCGGCTTCCGCGACGCCTCGACGTCGGCGGGCGTCATCATCCGGGTGCCGATCGACGAGCAA
>JAYVWD010000776.1:0-1966 GCA_043786345.1 Pseudomonadota bacterium | reverse complement strand
CCCGATCGGCGCGTCGGGCACGCGCCTCCTCGCGACCCTGGTCAACGGCCTCAAGGCGACCGGCAAAAAGCGCGGCCTCGCGACGCTGTGCATCGGCGGCGGCGAAGCCTCGGCGGTCGTCATCGAGATGCTCTGAGCGCGGCGGCGCCTCAGGGCCGCAGCGTAAACGGCCGCGTAAACGCCGGCGACAGGCGGAGCCGCTTTAAATCGGCGTCCGCCTCGTAGCTCCGCGTCGCCTTCTCGCTCAAGTAACTGACCGCCCCGATGAGGTCGACGCCGAGCGTCGTCGGGTCCATCGGTACGATCGTCTGCCAGCCGGACCCGGCGACGCGGCGGACGAAGGTCAGGAAGACGGCGTCGCCCTCGACGCGCACGGTGAGCGGCGGCGTCATCGTGTCGACGGGCGAGGTCGTGCGGTATTCCGCCGCGATTTTCACCGACGCCACGCCGGCCTGCTCCAGATAGGCGATCGCCAGGCTCCGCGGCGAGAGGTCCTGCAGGGCCTCGAAGCGGGCGGCGCGAAGCCTGGACAAGGCGTTCGCCGACTCCGAGCAGCTTGCGGCGGCGGCGGCAAGCTCGGTGATGACGATCGCGTTTGGCAATCGCGCTGGCTGGGGAAAGGAAGAAGGCTTCCATGAGGAGGCGACCGCCGCGAAGGGGCAAGCCAACCTCTTGTTAGACGAGTTGAAAAACGGCAAGCAGTACACGTTGAACGGCAGCCCGTCCTCGTTCTTGTCGTGGCGGGGCGGCGCCGGTGTGCGCCAGCGCATGATGGATAGGGCCTATCCAACGCCCGGCACTCAAAGGTAGAAAATCCGAATCTGCGCTGAGGATGCGGCGATTTCGAGGGCGCAAAACCGGGAGCGACAAGAAGCTCCGCAACTTTCCCGATGTCAACCCTTGCGGCACTCGACGCCCAGGCACCGCTGCCAGCGGTCGGGAATTTCGACAATCTTGAAGCACTCCTGCTCGGAATCGCCGTACTTCGCTGGACGAATTGACGTGAATCCCGCCGCTTCGAGCTCTGCCGCGGTCGAAGCATAGTCCCAAAGCCAAAGGTGCGCCGAATTCCCGATCCACTGGCGCAGGATCGCCATGGGCCGACGCGGCCGCGTGACGGTTCCGAGCATGCTCTCTTCGAGGAACCGCCCTGCGGCGCCGGCGTTATCGGCCTCGAGATACTCCGTGCAGAGGGTCCGCAAGTCGGGCATTACGAGGCGGAAGACGCCACCCGGGCCCAGGCAGCGGTAGGTTTCCCGGAGGGCGACGCGAAAATCCTCGCGCGCGAGATGCTCCAGCACATGGGAACAATAGATCGCCGCACACGAAGAGGCCGCGACTGGCAGCCCGCGGACGACGTCGCCGTAGCGCACGTCGGCGGGAAACAGCGGCTGGAATCGGCGGAACAAGCGCCCGGCGAGCGGCAGCCGCTGCAACCTCAACGTCGGACTGGCATCGAAGTTAAGCCAGCCTGTTCCGGAGCTGAGGCCGCATCCATATTGCATCCAGAGGTCGGGAACGCTCATGGCTTCGAGCCTTTTGGTTCATTGGAAGGTGGCGCACGCGCGAGCAGTCCTCGGCAAGGCGGAGGTCGGCCGCATATAATCGTTCTTCAGAGTACCATTGCGACGGAGCCGGGACCATGCGTCGTGTGAATGAGTCTCGACCGATGCCCTGTTTGCCAGGCGAAAATGCCGCCCGAACGCTTGGAGGTCGTCACGCTCTTCCCGGTGATCGCCGCGATCCGCTCCGGCCTCGGACTCAAGGCGCGGCCGCCGTCCCGCGCGCCTCCCCGCCGAACCGGTGGCAGCGACGTTGACACTGGCGTGGTCGACATCGACACGGCGGCCGGCGAGGTAAACCCGATCGGCGGCGCCGTCGCCCTCGGCCACCCGATCGGCGCGTCGGGCACGCGCCTCCTCGCGACCCTGGTCAACGGCCTCAAGGCGACCGGCAAAAAGCGCGG
>JAYVWD010000775.1:0-9372 GCA_043786345.1 Pseudomonadota bacterium | reverse complement strand
CCGCGCTTTTTGCCGGTCGCCTTGAGGCCGTTGACCAGGGTCGCGAGGAGGCGCGTGCCCGACGCGCCGATCGGGTGGCCGAGGGCGACGGCGCCGCCGTACGGGTTCACCTTGGCGGGATCGAGCGCGAGCTCCTTGATCGCCGCCATCGTCACGACGGCGAAGGCCTCGTTGATCTCGTATTGGTCGATGTCGGCCGGGCTCATATTGGCTTTTTTGAGCACCTTGCGGATGCACTCGATCGGCGCCGTCGTGAACCAGGCGGGATCCTGGGCGTGCGAGGCCTGCGCCACGATGCGCGCCAGGGGCTTGATTCCCTTGGCTTTCGCCGTGGCCTCGGACATGAGCACGGTGAGCGCGGCGCCGTCGTTGAGCGACGAGGCGTTGCCGGCGGTCACGGTCCCGTCCTTGTCGAACGCCGGCCTGAGCGTCGAGAGCTTCGCTAAGTCGGCCCCGAACGGCGCCTCGTCCTTGTCGACGAGTACGGAGCCCTTCTTGCCGCCGACCTCGACGGCGACGATCTCGGCAGCGAAATGCCCGGATTCCACGGCTTTTCTGGCGCGCTCGAAGGAGCCGCGGGCGAAGGCGTCCTGCTCCTCGCGGGTGAATTTGTACTCTTTCGCGCACAAATCGCCGAAGTTACCCATCGGGCTGTTGCCGTAAGGGTCCCAGAGGCCGTCGAACTGCATGTGGTCGCGCAGCTCGACCGGCCCGAACTTGAAGCCCGCGCGGCTGCCGGGCAGGAGGTGCGGGGCCAGGGTCATGCTTTCCATGCCGCCCGCGAAGACGATCTGGGCGTCGCCGAGGCGGATCGCCTGGTCGCCGAGCATCACGGTCTTGATGCCGGAGCCGCAGACGCGGTTGACGGTGGTGGCGCAGACCGACTTCGGCAGCCCCCCATAAATGGCCGCCTGGCGGGCGGGGGCCTGGCCGATGCCGGCCGGCAGGACGCAGCCCATGATGATCTCGTCGACCTCGTCACCCTTGAGGCCCGTCGCCTTCAAGGCGTCGCGCACGAGGACGGCCGCCAGCTGCGGGGCCGCGACGGTGCCGAGGGCGCCCCCGAGTTTGCCGATGGGAGTCCGCTTGGCGTAGACGAGAACGGTCTGGCTCTGGCTCATGTTCGAGACCTCGCGCTAAGGATAGGAATTAGAAAAACGGGACCCCGTCGGGGGCAGTTTACCGGTAGATTTCCTCCCGCGCCATCGGGTAAGGTTGCGCCCAATTCAAAGCAAGCTAGGCCTTTTCGGGGCCGCATGGGGGAGGTCCTGACCGTCTATGCGACAAGGCAGAGCACCGGCTCGGCGCAAATGCATCCTCGAACTCTCCACGGGCCACAAATTCGCGGGTGAGCTGATCGGCGCACCCCTCGCGGCCAGCGGCCAGATGGTCTTTACCACCGGCATGGTCGGCTACAGCGAGGCGATGACCGATCCCTCGTATTTCGGCCAAATCCTCATCTTCACCTATCCCCTCATCGGCAACTACGGCATCCCGCCGCTGCCCCACAAGCTCGAGCTGCCGATCCCGCGCGGCTTCGAGAGCGACCGGGTGCACGCGGCCGCCGTCGCGCTGACGATGGACACCGAGGAGGCCTTCCACTGGAACAGCTTCCAATCGCTGGACAATTGGCTCGCCGAGCAAAAAGTCCCGGGCATCGTCGGCCTGGACACCCGCCATCTGGTGCACCTGGTGCGGCAGACGCCCAACCTCCTCGGCCGGCTCGTGCCGGAAGCGGCGGAAGGGATGCGCAGCTACGGCCCGACGCTGTCCAAGTTCGCGGCGGAAGGTTTCTTCGACCCGGGCCAGCATGAAATCCTGAGCGAGGTCGCCTCCGGCGAGCGCCGCGTCCTCGGCAAGGGCAAGAGCCGCGTCGCGCTGATCGACTGCGGCGTGAAGTGGAACATCATCCGCCAGATCGTCGAGCGCGGCTGCGAGGTCGAGCTGATCCCGTGGAACGCCCCCTTCACCGACGTCGACTGCAGCGGCTGGCTGATCTCGAACGGCCCCGGCGACCCGACGCGCACGGGCGACCTCAAAGACAAGGTCAAGGAGCTCCTCAAGGGCGACCTGCCGATCTTAGGCATCTGCCTCGGCCACCAGATCCTGGCCCTCGCCGCCGGCGCCAAGACCGAGCGCATGCAGTACGGCCACCGGAGCCACAACCAGCCGGTCTATCAGGCGGGTACGCGCCACGGCTACATCACCAGCCAGAACCACGGCTACGTCGTCGACGAGGCGACGCTCCCGCCCGACTGGGAGCCCTGGTTCAAGAACGTGAACGACCAGACGAACGAGGGGATCCGCCACAAGACGCGGCCCTTCCGCAGCGTACAGTTCCACCCCGAGGCCGCCGGCGGCCCGCGCGACAGCGGCTGGATCCTGGAGCAATTCGTCACCGAGGTGAAAGCTTAACATGCCAATGCGCCCCGAAATCGCGGCCCTCGGTCGCCCCGCGAAGATCCTGCTCCTCGGCTCGGGCGGACTCTCCATCGGCCAGGCCGGCGAGTTCGACTACTCGGGCACGCAGGCCGTCAAGGCGCTCAACGAGGAGGGGTGCGAGGTCATCCTCGTCAACCCCAACATCGCGACCGTCCAGACGAACCCGAGCGAAAAAACAAAAGTTTATTTATACCCCGTCGAGACCGACTGGGTCGAGAAGGTCATCGCCAAGGAACGCCCCGACGCGATCATCGCCGGCTTCGGCGGCCAGACGGCGCTCAACTGCCTGATGGCGCTCGACGACCTCGGGATCCTCAAGAAGTACGACGTTCTGAACCTCGGGACCCCGGTCCACACCCTGCGGATGACCGAGGACCGCGACCTCTTCGCCCAGAAGATGCGCGAGATCAACATGCCCGTACCGGCGAGCTTCGCCGTCACCACGCTCGTCGCCGCCACGAAGGCCGCCAACACGATCGGCTATCCCGTCATCGTGCGCGCCGCGTTCGCGCTCGGCGGCTTGGGCTCCGGCTTCGCCAACAACGACAACGAGCTCGAGGCGCTGGTCGTGCCGGCGCTCGCCTCGTCGCCCCAGGTCTTAGTCGAGAAATCGCTCAAGGGCTGGAAAGAGGTCGAATACGAGGTCATGCGCGACGGTGAAGGCAACATCATCACCATCTGCAACATGGAGAACTTCGACCCGCTCGGCATCCACACCGGCGACTCCATCGTCGTCTGCCCGAGCCAGACCCTGTCGGACGACGAGTACCAGATCCTGAGGAACGCGGCCCAGAAGATCGTCGGCGCCTGCGGCATCGTCGGCGAGTGCAACGTCCAGTACGCGCTCGACCCCTTGTCGCACCAGTTCTTCGTGATCGAGGTCAACGCGCGGCTGTCGCGGTCCTCCGCCTTAGCCTCCAAGGCGTCCGGGTATCCGATCGCCTACGTCGCCGCGAAGGTCGTCCTCGGCTACGACCTGCTCGAGCTCAAAAACCCGGTCACCGGCATCACCTACGCCTACTTCGAGCCGGCCCTCGACTACATCACCATCAAGGTCCCGCGCTGGGACCTGGTGAAGTTCAGCGGGGCCTCGCGCCAGCTCGGCTCGACCATGAAGTCGGTCGGCGAGGTGATGGCGATCGGCCGCAACTTCTCCGAAGCGCTGCAGAAAGCCGTGCGGATGGTGACCGAGATCGGCCAGGGCCTGAGCTACTTCGGCGGCGACGCCGCGGTGAGCGACGCGGACCTCGCCTCGGCCCTGAGCGCGCCCACCGACACGCGGCTTTATTCGGTGATCGACGCGCTCCGGCGCGAGTGGGACATCGAAAAAATCCACCAGCTCACCGCCATCGACAAGTGGTTCCTGGCGAAGATCCGCGAGATCACCGCGATCGAGGAGCAGATCCGCCTGCTCGCCGCCGACCACTCCGGCGCCGCCGCCGACGACAGCCGCTTCCTGCACCAGGTCTTCGGCATGGTCGACGCCGCGAGCTGGCGCAAGTGGAAGGTCCTGGGCTTCGGCGACGAGCAGATCGCCGCCCTGGCCCTGGGCGCCCTCGACATGAGCGGCGGCAGGAAACAGCTCAAGCTCTCGGAAAAGCGCGTCCAGAAGGCCTCGCGGGTCCTGCGGGCCATGCGGAAGCAGCTCGGCGTCCTGCCCGTCACCAAGAAGATCGACACGACCGCCGGCGAATACCCGTCGCCGTCGAACTACCTCTACATGACGTACGGCGGCCTCTTCAGCGACCCGCTCCCCGACGACGGCAAACAGGTCGCCATCGTGCTCGGCAGCGGCAGCTACCGCATCGGCACGAGCGTCGAGTTCGACTGGTGCGCCGTGAGCTGCAGCCGCCAGCTCCAGAACGACGGCTGGCGCAGCGTCATCATCAACTGCAACCCCGAGACCGTCTCGACCGACTACAACAGCTCCGACCGGCTCTATTTCGAGGAGCTCTCGCTCGAGCGCATCCTCGACATCTGCGACGTCGAGGTGCCGAAGGGCGTCGTCGCCTGCATGGGCGGGCAGCTCCCGAACAAGCTGGCGCTGCCGCTGGCGGACGCCGGCGTGAAGTTGCTCGGCCACGACCCGGCCACCATCGACCTGGCCGAAAACCGCAGCAAATTCTCGGCCCTCCTCGACAGCCTCGGCATCGACCAGCCGCGCTGGGTCGCGGCCCACAACGAAAAAGAGATCGACCAGTTCATCGAGACCGTCGGCTTCCCCGTCCTGGTCCGCCCGAGCTACGTGCTGTCGGGCGCCGCGATGAAGGTCGCCTACGACCGGGTCTCGCTCGAGCGCTACCTGGCCAACGCGCTCGACATCTCGCTCGACCAGCCGGTCGTCATCTCCGAGTTCCTGATGGGCGCGCGCGAGATCGAGTGCGACGGCGTCGCCCGCAAGGGCGAGCTCCTGACCTCGGTCGTGAGCGAGCACATCGAGAACGCCGGCATCCACTCCGGCGACGCGACCACCGTCTGCCCGGCGCAGCGCCTCTACGTCGAGACCGTGCGCCGCGTGCGCAAGGCCGCCCGGCTCATCGCCAAGGGCCTGAACTTGAACGGGCCGTTCAACATCCAGTTCCTCGCCCGCCAGAACCACATCCAGGTGATCGAGTGCAACGCCCGCGCGGCGCGCTCCTTCCCCTTCGTGTCCAAGGTCATCGGCTTAAACCTGGCGGATGCCGCGACCGACGTGATCCTCGGCAAAGAGCCGCGGCTCATGCGCATCAGCGAGGACGACCTGCCGCACGTCGGCGTCAAGGCGCCGATGTTCAGCTTTACGCGGCTTTCCGGGGCCGATCCGGTGCTCGGCGTCGAGATGGCGTCGACAGGGGAAGTTGGGTGCATCGGGCCGACCTTCGAGGAAGCGCTGCTGCTGGCGCTCGAGGCCGCGAAGTGCCGGCGGCCGAAGAAGGGCATCCTGGTGTCGTCGGGCAGCGAGCACGAGAAACTCAAGTTCCTCGAGGCCGCCCGCCACTTCGTCAACATGAAGCTGCCGCTCTTCGCGACCGAGGGCTCGGCCAAGTTCCTCGCCCTGCACAACATCCCCGTGACCAAAGTCGCCTGGCCCGGCGAGTCCGAGCACGACGTGATCCACGCGATCAAGTCGGGCCTGGTGGACCTCGTGATCAACATCCCGAAGAGCCTCCAGCATCAGGAGCTCGACAACGGGGCGCGGATCCGCATGGCGGCGGCGCAGTTCGGCTGCTCGCTGGTGACCAATATGGAGCTCACCGTGGCGTTCGCGACGGCGCTCGCGCGGCATCCGGATTTCGTCAACGAGCATGCGGTGGGCGCGCTGCCCCCCTATAAGCACTGAGGTGGCGGCGGGACCTCGCCGCCAGATCCTGGCGATGGGCGGCGGGGGCTTCTCGATGGAGCCCGACAACCTCCTGCTCGACGCCTATGCGCTGGCGCTGACGGGCAAGGAGAAGCCGAAGGTCTGCTTCATCCCGACGGCGAGCTTCGACTCGCAGCAATACGTCTACCGCTTCCACAAGCACATGAAGAAGTTCACCCGCAAGACGACGGCGCTGACCCTGATGGAGGCTTCGGCCAAAGACGCGCGGGCGGTGCTGTTGGAGCAGGACCTGATCTACGTCGGCGGCGGCAACACGATGAACATGCTCAAGGTCTGGCGGGCGCAGGGCGTCGACGAGGTCCTCCGCGAGGCCTATGAGCGGGGCATCGTGCTCGCCGGGATCAGCGCCGGGTCGATCTGCTGGTTCGAGCAGGCGCTCACCGATTCCCTGAGCGACAACCTCGATCCGATGAGCTGCTTAGGCTTCCTTCCCGGCAGCAACTGCGTCCACTACGACGGCGAGGCGAACCGCCGCCCGCGCTTCCACGAGGAGGTCGGCGCCGGCCGCATGGCCCCCGGCCTGGCCTGCGACGACGGCGTCGCCGCGCACTTCATCGACGAAGCGCTGCACGCCGTCGTGTCGTCACGCCCGGAGTCGCGGGCCTGGCGCGTCGGGCTCGACCCGGCGGGGCGGCCGGTCGAGGCCGAGATCGTGCCGGAGTATCTGGGCGGCAAAACGCGGTTAAAGGCCGCGCGCACCGTCATCCGCCGCGCCGCCGCCAGCGACATCCCCGGCATCCGCACGGCGCACCACGCCTCGGTGCGCGACATCGCGGCGCAGGACTATTCCGGCGAGCAAGTGTCGGCCTGGACCGCGCGGATCCTCGACCGCGAGACGGTGTCGCACATCGCCTACCAGATCAAACAAGAAACCGTTTGGGTGGTCGAGCGCGACGGGATCATCGAGGGCTTCGCGCATTTCCGCACGCCGGCCGACATCCACCCGGCCGGGTACCTGCACGCCCTCTATCTGACGCCGGAGGTCGCCGGGGCGGGGGTCGGGCGGCGGATGTTGCAGCTGGTCGAGGAGCATGCGCGGAAGCTCGGCTACACGCGGATCGGGCTGCACTCGTCGCGGACGGCGCGGGGGTTTTACCTGAAGCTCGGGTATTTCGACGTGGGGACCGAGCTTTTGCATTTGGTCCAGGGAGTTGGGCTGCCGAGTCAGCCGATGGCGAAGGATTTGAGCGCGAATGTGGCGGACTAACCTTGAAGACATCGACGGAGCCTTTGATGACGACGATTCGTGCGACCCTCCTTGTGGGGCTTGCTCTGCAGCTTTCCGGGTGCGGGGACGCGACGGCCAAGCACGCCAAAGATCAGGACCGCCAGGGGCGCGTCACGGCGGTAGGGGATGAGCTGGGGCTGAGCGTGTCGGTGCTGCGGGGGGACGGGAGTGAGGTCGTCACCAACGCGGCGCTGCGGCTGGTGGCGCGCGGGACCGGGACCTGGGCCGGAGCCGGGATGGTGACCGACGCGACGGCGGCGCTCGTCTCCGGGGAGGCCTTTCGGGTGCGTATCACCGGGGCTGAAGGCAACGCGATGCTCGCCGCGGCGACGCACTACGGCGTCGGTTACGGGTGCCGGTTGCCGACCGGGACCGTCGACTCGAAGACGGCGAAGAACGGGGCGCCGACGATGACCGCGGTAAACGGGCAGACCGCGATCACGACGGGCGACGCGGTGCTGACGGCGGAGCTGGTGAGCCAGTGCGGGGACTCGGGGCGGGGGCTCAAGCTGGCGGCGGTCTTTTGGGATAAGGATCGGAAGGGGTTGTTGGATGTCGAGCTGCCGCTGACGATTGGGGCGGCGGCGGCGAAATGATGGGGATTTCGGTCGTTTAGGGTGATCGCTGAGACACAATTGTCATTGACAGCTCAAGCCCTTACGCCCTAATAGTGTGGATTCCCTTGGTGGGGTAGCTCAGCTGGTTAGAGCGGTGGATTCATAACCCACAGGTCGCGAGTTCAAGTCTCGCCCTCACCACCACGACTCCTTTAAGTCATTGTTCCTCCTCCACAAGTTTTAGCGCCGCTCCCTTCTGCGACCATTTGTGACCAGCGTCGGCGGCCTCGGCTTTGTTCCATTCCCCCTGAACGTGATCGGTGAAGGCCGATGCGCTGCGCCGAGCGTAGCGAAGGACGTTCTTGAGGTCGGAGTTGCCGAGCTGCTGCTTGGCGATCTCGATGTCGCCGCGGGTGTCGTTGTAGGTCTTGGACGAGCCGCCATGCCGCATGATGTGCGTCGATCGGTACGGCAACTTGGCCCGCTCGAGCGCCTTGTTGTAGCGATACTGGACCTGCCGGTAGGTGAAGAACTCCGCACCGTCGGCAGGACGGAAGATCAAGCCCACCGCTCCGGGCCGATACAACCGTGCCAAGGCATCGAACACCGGCGGCAGCATCGGGTGCTCCTTAATACCACCGAGAGCGTCCGAGTTCTTGAAACCCCACTCGACGAAGGACTTCTCCCGAGAGCCGCGGATCCACATCAAGTGTCGCCTAAAGAAGATCCGGGACTCGCGAGGGCTCTCCCTATCAAGGCGGACGTCCTCCCAATCGAGGGCGGCCGCCTCGCTGATCCGCAAGGCCTGGTAGAACTGCAGGGTCGCCAAGCCGACCATAGTCGGACCTTCGACACCTCGACCCAGCTCCACCAAAAACCGATGCAACTCGTCCTCGCGGATGTCTTTCACGACTGGCTTGATGCGATTGCGGACCTTAACGAGCTCCGCGTGGCGCTTCTTCACCGGCATGACGAACCTGAGGTCGTCTCGGTTTTCACCGTAGTACCCGAGGATCGTCTTCAGCAGCGTGAGCTCGTGGTCGAACGAACGTCTCTGGGCGGCCTTTCCGTAGCGATTCCGATTCGCCACCATGTCTTTGATCCACTCATCGACGGCCACGGGTGTAATCGAATAGAGGATCATGCCCATGAGGGAGCCGAAGTGCAGTCGTAGCAAGACGTTGTATGAGTTCTGGGTACTGACGGCCAAAGCTGGGTAGCGCGCGCGCTTCCAGTCTTCGACTATCTGGCTGAAGGTCGGACCGCCATTCTCACTTTCCGTAGCCTGAACACCGTTTGCTTCCTGCGCCTTGGCGGGATTCGTGCCCCGGCCCGCAACGTGACCCTGCCATGCCCGAGCCTCCGCCAGGGTCTCGAAGTACATGGTCTGTCGCTTCTTCGCGCCCATTGCGTCCAAATCCCATCGCCGCGCGAGGTATGGCTTTCCGGATTCGGGCTCTCGGTACTCCGCCTTCTTCACATTCCATACGTACAAGCGCGAGACGTTGGCGGCGCCGGCAACCGGGACATAGACGCGCGGTTTGCCCTCCTGAAACTTTCTTGAATCAAATTTTGTCTTGGTCATGGCCTCTTCCTTCGTTGAAGCCATGCCGCGACCTCCTCATTCCGAAATCGAACAGCCCGACCGAGTTTGAGAAAAGGCAGCCCCTCCTCAGCCATCAGTTTGCTGATGAAGCTGGGCGAGAGGCCAAGCCGCTCGGCGAGCTGTTTTGAGCTTGGACAAGATCCCTGCCCCGATACCCGCCCGATCTGCCCAGCTTAAT
>JAYVWD010000774.1:0-10820 GCA_043786345.1 Pseudomonadota bacterium | reverse complement strand
GCGACAGCTTTCAGGTCGTTTCCATGGTACGCTTCCACGAACCGACACTTACGGTCCGGCAATGGCCGGGCATCACGCGCGACTCCGAGCTCGTGCGCCGCCGCGAAATGAACGATGTGACTCACGCCGAGCTCAAAGCGCTCGGCGCCTTCTGGTTGGTGACGACCGACGAGGTTCCGCCCCGCCTCCCGGGGTTTCGCGCGGCCGACTTGCGGCTCCTACGAGACTGTAAATCCGGTGGGATGCAGGAGATCCGCTCCGCCGAGGCCAGTGACCTGACGAAGAGGTGCAAAAATCCAGTCCACGAATGGTACCTCGTCCACTACGAAGTCGCCGACGAACCCAAGGCCGGCGCCGCTGGGAACCGGGAGCAGGGCACGCACCACGATGGAGCATGATCGCACCGAGTTCTACCGCGAGTTCGTCGAGTCCGCGTATAAATCCCTCGAGAATCCCGACTTCGGCTTCGTCAAGAAGGGGTTCGCGGCGCGGCCCTACGACCCCGTGATCAAGCGCCTCCGCGATTACGCCGCGGTCGAGGAGCTCACGGAAGCGGACGACGAGGTCTGCTTCACCTATCTGCTCAAGGGGCGCGCCGCCCTCTGGAAGCTCGACCTGTCGCTCGTCGGCCCGTTCGGGCTCTTCGTGCGCCTCACGAGCCGCGTCAACCGCGACGACTTCCTGTTCGCGGGAAAGAGCGACGTGGTCGACTTCGAGGTCAAGATCATCGACATCTTGAAGGGCGCCGGGATCCGGCTCCTCAACGCCGACGACCTGGCGCTGCCGATGCCGATCGCGCTCTTCGCGACCGGCAAGGAGCAGGCGCGGCTTTATCAGGCGCTGTTTTCGGACCGGTTGAAGTTGCCCTGGGAAGGGTGATTCACCGCGAAGGCGCCAAGGTTTTCGACCGCAAAGCCGCCAAGTACGCAAAGGCTCCATTAAAAACCTTTGCGTACTTGGCGCCGTCGCGGTTCAAAGCCGGCTCTGCGCCCCTGCGGTCAAGAGGCGACCGGCCCGAGCCCCGGCTTCACCCGGCGGTGCGCCCGCCCGTGCGCGAAGGCGTGCGCGACCATGATGTAGAGGACGACGCCGGAAAGCGCCGCGTTGATCCAGGCGACGACCGGGTCGCCGGCGAGGCGCGCCGAGATGAATTCGACGGCTTCGTAGCCTAAGACCGTCATCCCGGCGATCACGGCGAGGCCCAAGGCGCCGGTGGTCTTGCCGCCGAGGGGCAAAAGCAGGGCCCAGGCGACGAAGCCGAGCGTCACGCGGTCGAGGAGCACGAGGGGCGCGAGGACCGGCGAGGCGGAGGGCGCGCCGAACGAGAAGAGCACGGCGCCGTCGAGGAACGAATGCAGCGCGATGCCGCCGAGCCCCAAGGCGATGAGCACGAGGTCGGCGTCGGGCGCCGCGGCCGGCACGGGGGCGAAGGCCGGGGTGAAGGCCGGCGCGCGCCGGGCCCCGAGGCGGCTGCCGCCTTCGCTCACGGCGCGCTTCATGACCCAGGGCACCACGAATCCGAGGCCGACCGCGAGGAACGCGCCCCAGCCGAGGGCGTTGAACGCCTGGGGCACGATGCCGACGGCCGCGAGGGCCGCGAGCACGGCGTAGACGTAGCCCGGCAAATGCAAAGGTTCTGCACAGGCGCCGTCCGCCTGCGGGCGCAGGCGCGCCAGCGCGCCGACCAAAAGCGGCGCCGCACACGTCAAAACGATGGCCAGGACGAGCAGCACGCGGGCTCCCTGCGAAGAGGCGGCACTCTACCACACCGGGGCCAAATGTAAATAAGTTGCATTTGCGTGTCAAGCAATTGATATTACTGACGCAATACGCGGGCCCCGGCGTCCGCCTGAGGCCGGCCTACTCGATTTTCGCGGCGTAGCCCGTGTAGATGTTCTGCTCGTTCCCGTCGAATGGCGCCTTCACGAGGCCCTTGTCGACCATGAACTTCTTGATCGCGTGCCGCGCATACCGGATCTCGTAGCGGCGCAGGATCTCGTAGCACCCAAACATCATCTGCTCGGCGGTCTGGATGCGGCTGCCCGGCTTGAACGCGAGGGCGCTCTTGAGCAGCTTCACGATCAGCGCCTTGAGCTGGCGGTCGGCGACGGGCAGGGATTCGAAGTCGATCTTCCGCATCGCCGCGAGGACCTTCTTGCGCTCGACCGAGGCGATGACCGCCTTCCGGGCCGCGATCACCTCGAAGAGGATCAGGCCGGCGCAATAGATGTCGGTCTGCGGGCAGATCGACGACTCGCTGATATGCTCGGGCGAGTAATAGCCCGGCGTGCCGATCATGTAGTTCTTGTAGTCCTCGACCTCCATCTGGCAGGAGAGGCCAAAGTCGGTGACCATCACGCGGCCGGAGCGGTCGAGCAGGATGTTGGCGGCCGACAGGTCCGAGTGGACCGTGTCGTGCAGGTGCAGGTGGTCGATGCCCTTCATCATGTCGATGACGATCGAGAGCGCGACGAGCGGCGGCACGGGGCCGACCTGCTTCATGAAGGCGTGCCCCGACCAGCCCTCGATGAACTCCGTGACGATGAAGCAGTTCGGCGGCTCGAAGTGGCTGTCGATGAATTCCACGATGTGTTTGTGGTGCATCCCGGCCATGATCAGCAGCTCTTTGTGGAAGATGCCGAGGAACTTGCGGTTGTTGGCGTACTTATCGTGGAGCACCTTGATGGCGACCGTGCGGCCGGTGCGCTCGTCGATGCCGCGAAAGACGCGGCCAAGGCCGCCGACGCCGACCTCTTCGATCACGCGGTAGTTGCCGAGCCTTGGGGGCAGGGATTTCGTGGGCTGATTCAACCAGGGTCTCCCGTCTCTCTCCTCCCCTATCGGGCGAAGCGGGCGGAAGGTTTAAGGCGGACAGCCCGACGCGCCGCCCGAAGCCCGTGACGACACGTCCGTTTTCGGTCTTTTTCGCCGGAATCGCAGGCGGTCAGCAGAGCAGGGCCGGGGCCACCTCCGGGCAATACGCCGCGAGGCGCCCGTAAATTTCCGGGGCGACCTCGTCCGCGTAGTACCCGATGATGCCCAGGATACGGGCCAGAATCTCGAAATCGAAGCCGGCGGCGAGCACCTGGCAGGCGAGGACGATCTCGCCGCCGTCGGTGACGCCGAGCTTCACCAGCTGGAGGCGGTTATTGAGCTCCAGCAGGTCGTGCGCCAGTTCCGGCCAGCGCGCGCGGTCGAGGACCAGGTCGATCAGCGGCCGGATCTCGAACGACACGCAGGTATGGGAAAGCTTGATGCTCATGGGGTAAAGGCGGGTCTCGCCCTGAAACCCGGTCGTCCACGTGCTTTCCTCGGTGCCGGCCTCGTAAGTCCAGCCATACTCCGTCAGGTAGGACTCGATCGTCGCCGAACTCAATGCCGCTGCCTCAGAGCTCATCAACCGCCGCCTTTCAATGCGCGAGCATATCCCGCTCAAGCGCACGTGGCTTCGCGGGATCGTCCTTAGTCGGATTTCTTAGTCGAAGTGTCTTGGGATTGATAATTCGAGGCTACCGGTTATAGTGCCGCGGAGTCAACGGATTTTGTTTCTAACAAGCGGCGATTTAAGGCCTAAAACACGAGGTTCGCCCTCATCGAAATGACCCCGCGCATCGATGTCCACATGCACCTCGCCGGGACCGGCTGCTGCCAGTCCGGGTGCTGGGTGTCGCCGCAGTTCAAGACGCGGCTCACGTTCCGGCTGCTCAAGCTGCTGCACCACATCACCGACGAGCAGATGCGCACCACCGTCGACCGCGACTGGGCGGCGCGCATCGCGACGCTCGTCGCCTCGAGCAAAATCACGCACGGCGTCGCGCTCGGCTTCGACGGCGTCTACGACCACGCGCACGGGCACCTCGACGCGGCGCGCTCGCAGCTGATCGTGCCGCCCGAGTGGGTCTTCAAGATCTGCCGCGAGCACAAGGAGCTCCTGCCCGGGCCGTCGATCAACCCGCACCGGAGCGACGCCCTGGAGCGCCTCGACTACTGCATCGAGCACGGCGCGGTGCTGATCAAGTGGCTCCCCGCCGCGCAGGCGATCGACCCGGCGAGCTCGCGGCTCAAGGACTTCTACAAGCGGGCGGCGGCGGCGCGGATGCCGCTGCTGATTCACATGGGCGGCGAGCGCACGTTCAAGACGGTGACGGCGGAGTTCAACGACGTCGAGCGCCTGCGCGCGCCGCTCGAGGCCGGCGTGCCGGTGATCTGCGCGCACACGGCGACGCGGGTCCTCGGGGCGGGCGAGGCCGACCAGATCCCGCGCTTAAAGGAGCTGCTGCGCCAGTACCCGCACCTCTGGGTCGACAACTCCGGCCTGTGCAACCCGAGCCGCTTCAGCCACGTGCCAAGGCTCGGGGCGGACCCGGAGATCACGAGCCGCACGCTCTTCGGCAGCGACTGGCCGGTGCCGACGAACGCCTTCTACTACCTCCGGGAGCTCGGGCCGCGCCGGGTCTGGGCGCTGGAAACGCTCAAGAACTCGATCGACCGGGACATCGCGATCAAAAAGGCCTTCGGGTACCCCGACGAGACGCTGACGCGCGCCGCCGCGGTGCTCCCGAATCTGGCCCGGTGGATCCCGGCACGATAGATGTCTGGCGACTCCGGAGCGGGGATTACGGGGAGGGGCTGGCTTAGAACTTGATCTCGCCGATTTCCTCGACCACGTCCGGCTCCGCCGTCGCGTTTTTGAGCTCACTGAGCAGCAGGCCCACCTTCGGCGTCATCGCCCGGCGGGCGTTCTCGACGTAGGCGATCTGGACCCAAAGCGGGTGCGTCGCGAGCTTCTGGGCGATCTGGTCCGTGTACTTCGGGATGAAGCCCTGGATGACGACCTGCGCGAGCTCGGCCAGGGCCGTATTGCGCGAGACGGCGTACTCGAAGAGGTGCTCGAAGCCGTCCGCGCCCAGGTCCGGCGGGCGCTTTTGCATGTGCTTCATGATCGCGATCACGGCGTAGACGTTGACGCTCGACAGGGTGAGCTGGCGCAGCTCCTCGGCGTTCGCCTGCGCGAGGTAGGGCAGGAAGTCGTTCGAGGACCGCTCGGGGTCGAGCTTGATCATCGCCTGCGCGTACTCCTCGTCGCCCTTCACCATCAGGCCGCGGCGCAGGAGCGTGTAGCTGCCCTTTAAGCCGTTGGCGGCGACGGCGTTCGCCATCTGCGGGAAGAGCAGCGCCTCCTCGTCGCTCTCGGCGAGCGCCCGCGTCAGCTCGCGCTCGACCGCCTGCGCCGCGACCTTGGACGGCTTGATCGCGGCCAGCTGCCAGGCGAGCTCGCAGGCCAGCGGGCGGCCGCTCTGCAGCATCTTCTGGAACATCTCGGGCAGCAGCGGCTCGGGCGTGCTCATATAGAGCGCCGTAGCGTTCATGAGCTGGTGGTTCTCGGAGGTCTCGAGGCCTTCGATGATCGCCGCGCGCAAGATCGGCGCCGCCTTGGCGCCCTCGTGGCGCCGCCGGAGCAGCTTCCTGACGTCGGCGAGCGTGTCGCCGCCGAAGTCGACGGCCGCCTTGAGGGCCTTGTCGAGGGGCATGTTGCCGTAGATCTGCGGCGGCTTCAGCGGCTCCTGGGGCTTTTCATTGCCCATGGTGTTGCAGGCGCCAAGCAGAACGAGGCCGGCCACCGCGACGACTCTCAACGAGCTCCTGATCATGCCTGCTCCCTAAATTCAAGTTGGCTGCGTTCCTTCGATCAGTCTGACTTCGACCCGGTCGCCGAGCGCCGCCGCGGCCTCGCGCTCGAGACCGGCGCGGGCCGCCGGATCGAGGCTCGATCGAGCGGTCGTGATTTCGACGAGGAGGTCCGCCTGGGCGCCAACGGAAGGTTTGAGACATCGTATCAAGGTTATGGTCCGGCTTAAAAACAAATCAAACAGCACCCAGCCGCGCACGCGCCGCGGCGCTAATCGATAACCTGATGATATTTCAAATGAAATTTCGAGTGCGGCGGCGAATCCCCGGAGCCATTCGGCGGGCGCCTCGACCTCGACGGCCCTTAGGCCCGGTCCGGCGTCCGCGAGCGCCTTCGCCAAGCGCCGCAAGGAGTCCCGTTGCTTTTGCGCCCGCAACAGCCCCCAGGCGAGCGCGAGCGACGCGATGAGGGCTCCCAGATGGAAAACGGCGTTCATTCCCTCCACTGTGCTCCATCCTTCCGTCGAACACCTGAAAAAGTAGTGAGAAAATTCCCGGATTCCCATATCACATCAGGACCTGACCGAGCCCGAGCAAAGATCCCGAAGGCCTTATGGACCGTCCTGCATCGCATAGCCCGCGCCTGGCGCGTTTCCCGGCGGACGCCCCCGAGCTCCCGTCGCTCGGGCCGCTCCTCGACGAGGCGCGCCGCGCCGGGCTCGACGCCCTGCTGGTGGTGAGCCCGCGCACCGAGGAGGCGAGCCGCGCCCTCGCCAAGCGCCGCCACGACGTCAAGGCCGCGCTCCGGACCCTCGGCTTCTCGCTCAAGGCCCTCGAGACCGGCTACCGGTTCGACGACGACAAGGCCGCCGCCAAGATCGACGCGATCGCCAAGGCCATCCTGGTCCTCGAGCGCGAGTCGGAGCTCGCCCTCCAAGTGCTGAAGCCCGACTGAACCCCGAGGAAGCCCCCATGACCCTTCTTTCCATGACCGCCTACGGCTACGGCGAAAACCAGGCCGGCACCATCACCTACGTCTGCGAGATCCGCACGCTCAACTCGCGGTACCTCGAGGTGAACGTCCGCATGCCGCGCCACCTCCTGGCCCTGGAGATCGACCTGATCAACCACGTGAAGGCCGCCCTCCGCCGCGGGAAGGTCGACGTCTTCGTCGACACGGCGCGCGCCGGCTCGGTCAAGGACCTGCCCAACGTCGACCCCGAGGCCTTGAGCCACTACACCAAGCTCCTCGCCGCGGCCCGCGCCACGGTCGAGCGCGAAGTCGGCGGCATCGTCCCGCAGGTGGATCTGACGGATCTGCTGGCGTTGGAGGGAGTCCTTTGCGGCAGCGAGGGCAAAGTCCTCGTCGGCGGCGAGGGCAAAGGCCGCGCCGGCCGGAGCCACGAGGCGCACGACACCCACAAGGAGCCGCTCTTCAAGGCCCTGAACCAGGCCTTAGAAAGCGCCTCGCAGGCCCGGAAGAAGGAGGGCGAGTCCCTGGGCGCCGCGCTCCAGGACCTCCTCCAGTTCCTCGAGACCTGCCGGCTCGAGGTCGCCAAACGCCGCGACGAGGTCCTGGTCCACCTGCACCGCACCTACGTGAAGCGCCTCGAGGCGTTCCTCGCGACCCTGGCCAAGCAGGGTCAGCCGGTCTCTGCCACCCTCCCCTCCGATGAGCGGCTGATGACCGAAGTCGCCGTGCTCGCCGACAAGGCCGACATCGAGGAGGAGCTCACCCGCCTGGCGACCCACATCCTGGAGTTCAAGCGGCTCATGGCCGGCGAGGAGGGGGCGGGCCGCAAGCTCGACTTCCTCTGCCAGGAAATGCACCGGGAAGTGAACACCATGTCAAACAAGCTGGTGCAGACCGAGGTGTCGCAATACACCATCGAAATGAAACAGACGGTGGAAAGGATCCGTCAACAAGTGCAAAATATCGAATGATGGCCCTCGACACCTCCGACATCAAGACCGACGCGCGGGTCTACGTCGTGTCCGCCCCTTCGGGAACGGGCAAGACGACCCTGAATCGCCGCCTCGTGCAAGATCACGAAGCGGTGCAGATGTCCGTCAGCTACACCGCCCGCGCCAAGCGCAAGGGCGAGATCGACGGCGTCCACTACCACTACGTGACGCCGGACGAGTTCAAGGCGCGCATCGAGAACGGCGAGATGCTCGAGTACGCCGAGGTCTTCGGCAACTACTACGGCACGAGCCTCGCCGAAATCCACCGCATCCAGGCCCTCGGCAAGACCCCGCTCCTCGAGATCGACGTCCAGGGCTGGTCCTGGGCAAAAAAACGGCTGACCAATGCCGTGTCGATCTACATCCTCCCGCCCTCGATCGAGGCCCTCTGGAAGCGCCTCGAGAAGCGTGGGACCGAAGCGCGCGAGGTGCGCTGGCGCCGGCTCAAGACGGCCCGGACCGAGATCGAGCTCGGCGGCATCTATGATTACTTTATCATCAATGCGGCCGTGGACAAGGCCTACGAAGAACTCCAAGATATCGTAATTAAAGGAAAAAATGGCGCCGTCGGCAACGCCGAGGGCCGCCGATTGTGCGCCTCCCTCCTCAAAGAATTCGACGACGCCCCCTGGCTCAAAAAGCTTTCCCAGCAATTTGCCGATAATATCTAGGCAGAGCCGGGATCATTTTTCAGGTCGCCTTTTTTTTAATCGATAGCCTATGAGCGACGACGGACATCCAGACACCGAGGAGCCGCAGACCGCGCCCGCGAAGGCGCAGGACTGGCCGCACCCCGATACCCTCTACGCCGAGCTGGTCCGGAGCCTTCAGGCCTACATGAAGGACCAGAACCTCGACGTGGTCTACCGCGCTTACCAATTCGCGGCCCACTGCCACCGGAATCAGCAGCGCAAGTCCGGCGAGCCCTACATCAACCACCCGCTCGCCGTCGCCACCATCCTGACCTCGCTCAAGCTCGACATCTCGTCCGTGGTCGCCGCCGTCCTGCACGACACGGTCGAGGACACCGAGGCGACCCTGGAGGACATCGAGCGCGACTTCGGCCCGGCCGTCAAGGAGCTGGTGGACGGCCTGACCAAGATCTCCAAGATCAAGTTCCGCTCCACCCAGGAGCGCCTCGCGGAGAACTTCCGCAAGATGGTGCTCGCCATGTCGAACGACCTGCGCGTCATCCTCATCAAGCTCGGCGACCGCCTGCACAACATGCGCACGCTCGACAGCATGCCCCCGATCAAGCGCGTGCGCATCGCCGAGGAGACGATCGAGATCTACGCGCCGCTCGCCAACCGCCTCGGGCTCTACAGCATCAAGAGCGAGCTCGAAGACCTGTGCATGAAGCAGCTCAAGAACGACATCTACAAGGAGCTCGCCCGGAAGGTCGCCGCCAAGAAGCGCGAGCGCGAGTCGTACATCGACGACGTCAAATCCATCCTGACGACCGAGCTCAAGAAGTACGGCTTCAACAACCTCTTCGTCTACGGCCGCCCGAAGCACTTCTACTCGATCTACAAGAAGATGACCGAGCGCAACCTGGAGTTCGAGGACGTCCACGACCTGTTCGCGTTCCGCATCATCGTCGATAGCGTCAAGGACTGCTACGAGGCCCTGGGCGTCGTGCACGCCATGTGGAAGCCGATGCCGGGCCGGTTCAAGGACTACATCGCCATGCCCAAGGCGAACATGTACCAGTCCCTGCACACGACGGTGATCCGCCCGAACGGCGAGCCGGCCGAGATGCAGATCCGCACGCACGAGATGAACCAGACCTGCGAGCTCGGCGTCGCGGCCCACTGGGTCTATAAAGAGCGCCACGCCGCCCCCGACAAGAACGCGACGGACCTCAAAAAATTCTCGTGGCTGCGCCAGATCATGGAGTGGCAGAACGAGCTCAAGGACCCCGACGAGTTCCTGGAGGCCGTGAAGGTCGACCTGTTCGAGGAGGAGATCTTCGTCTTTACGCCGAAAGGCGACGTCATCCAGCTGCCGGTCGGCGCGACGACGCTCGACTTCGCCTTCAACGTCCACACCAAGATCGGCCTGACGACGGTCGGCGCCAAGGTGAACGGGCGCATCGTCCCGCTGAAGAAGGTCCTCAAGTCCGGCGACATCATCGAGATCCTGACCAACGCCAACCAGAAGCCCGGAAAAGACTGGCTCAACTTCGTCACGACCTCCAAGGCCCGCAACAAGATCCGCTCGGAGCTCCGGAGCGAGCAGCGCGACCGGAGCCGCGACCTCGGGCGCGAGATGCTCGAGCGGGAGCTCCCCGACTTCGGCATGGACTACGACAAGGCCATCAAGAACGGCGAGCTCGAGACGCTGCCGAAGCTCGGCAAAGAGTCGAACCTGGACGACGTGCTCATCGCGATCGGCTACGGCAAGATCAACCCGCGCGAGATCCTGACGCGGGCGTTCCCGAACCGGGCCCCGAAGGTGCCGACGCCGGTCGATCCGACCGGGAAAAAGGGCGGCCTCCTGCCCGGCCATGACGGCAAAAAAGGGCCGGGCGGGCAGGCGCTTCCGCCCGGGACGCGGCGCGACGGCGCGAACGGCATCTTAGTCAGCGGCATCGAGAACGTCCTGATCAACTTCGGGCGCTGCTGCCACCCGCTCCCCGGCGAGGACGTCGTCGGCTTCATCACGCGCGGGCGCGGCGTCACCGTGCACCGCGGGAGCTGCCCGCGGGCGCTCGACATGGACCCGCACCGGCGCGTCGAGGTCCACTGGGCCGGCGACGCCTTGGACCAAAAGGGCGCCCACGCCGCGTTCCTGCGCGTGACCGCCCACGACAAGCCCGGCGTGCTCGCCGAGGTGACGAGCGCGATCTCCCATTGCGGCGCCAACATCCAGCGCGCGCAGATCCGCGTGACGGCCGACCTGATCGGGCTGCTGGAGTTCGAGATGACGCTCCAGAGCCTGACGCAGCTGCAGGCCGTGATCCGCAAGGTGGAATCGATCCCGTTCGTGGTCAAGGTCGAGCGGATGAGCACGCACCGGATTCCGAAGCGCTGAAAGTCGGTCGAGGGAGGTCCTGCCGCCGGCGCGTTCTGACCCTCCTGACGGAAGGCCCGCTGCGACCGTGACGCCACAACGGGCTTCGAAATTATTTGCCTGTAAAGTCAATTCGTTATTTTTGGCGGGCGCCGAAAGCAGGAACTTGATAAAGTTTTGTCAAAGAACCCGTAATTCCCATGAGGCATCCATGC
>JAYVWD010000773.1:0-4699 GCA_043786345.1 Pseudomonadota bacterium | reverse complement strand
GTGCCTTCCTTAAAGGTCCCCCTCGGCTGGCCGTCGCGCCAGGACTGGAGCCAGATCGGGATCGCGGACTCGCCCTCGCCGACGACGAGCGCATCGGTGTGCTCATAGAGTCCCGGCTGGCTCGACGGGTCCGCGCCCCCGACGGCGATGAATTTCCCGCTGGCCCGGCCGCGCTCGATGACTTCAAGGATCCCCTGTTGCTGCGGGAGCATCCCGCCGACGCACACCAGGTCCGCCCAGTCCCAGTCCGCCTGCGAAAAGTCGCGCGTGTTGAGGTCGAGGAGGCGATACTCCCAGGTTTGCGGCAGCAGCGCGGCGACCGTCAGCAGCCCGAGCGGGGGCGACGGCGTCTTCGCGCCGATGTGCTTGCAGCCCTCGATGTAGTTCCAAAAACTGAACGCGGCAAAACGCGGCTGCACGAGCAGGCATTTGAGTGCCGAGTCGGGGTGGAAGTTCACGGGGGTGTCTCGGGGCACGAGGGTCGGGCGTGCGATTTTGCGGTGGGTTCCGGGCGTTACGGGCGACCTTGTCGATAGGTCAAGGATAAGGCGCCGGCGCGGCATTAGCCACCGGGCGGCCCTTGCCGCGGGCGGCAGCACGATGATTCGGAACGGGTAATTGCCGGTTTTTGGCGGTTCGGGGGGGCGCCGGCCGCGCGACCGGGAGACGCCAAGTTATCTGGCTCCCTGTATGATAGAGGGACGGACGAAGACAAAAGGGAGTGCGCGGATGTTGATGCGGAGAGACAGGGTCTGGTCGGGGTTCCTCTTGCTCGCGGTCGCGATGGCGCCGCTTGGCTTTGCCGGCGCCGCGGCCGCGCAGGACGTTGAGGCGTCGGCGCCGGCGAAGGCCGCCCCGAAGAGGGCGGCCCCGAAGACGGCCGCGCCGGCGAAAGCGGCCCCGAAAAAAGCGGCGCCCGCCGCCGCCGAGGCGCCGGAGGACCTCGGCAATCCGGAAAGCCTCGACGCCGCAGAGAGTCCCGAAGTCCTGACGCCCGACACCTCGGAAGTACCCATGACCCCGGACGTCCCCGATTCGGGACCAGCGGCTCCCGGCGTCGCCGATTCGTCGCCCGAGGAGGCTCCGCAATCGACCACGCCGCCGCCCGACGGGGCCGGCGACCGCAAGTGGGGCACCGTGATCATCGCCGGCGGCGCGGTGCTCGGGCTCACCGGCGCGGCCCTGTTGATCCGCTCGAAGAAGGCGACCGGCAAGGACAAGTCGTTCATCCCGATCCTGATGATGGGCGCCGGCGCGCTCGGCTGCATCCCGGGCATCGCGCTGCTCAACAGCGGCGAAGCCCAGCAGATGAAGTATGACCGCTGGAAAGAGGACCAGTCCGACGGCGCCGGCGGCGGGCGCCTGTCGCCCGCCCTCGTCTGGAACCGCCGCTGGTGAGCCCTAAGGTCGTTTCATCCACACTTCTGACTCTTGCCCCCGGCGCCCGGCGCCCGAGCCCTGCATGAGCAGCGATCGCACCGCCACCGCGGCGCGCGTCGCCCTGGTGCTGACCGGCGGCGGCGCCCGCGGCGCCTACCAGGCCGGCGTCGTCGAGGCCGTGCACGAGATCGCGGCCCGCCTCGGGGTCGCGCGGCCGTTTCAGACTTTGACCGGCGTCAGCGCCGGCGCGATCAACGCCTCGTTCCTCGCGGCGCAGGCGGACGCGCCGTTCGAGGCCGCGGCCCGCCTCGCCGGGTTTTGGCGAAGCCTCCAATCGGACATGATCTTCCGGACGGACGCCGCCTCGATCGGGCGCATCGGGCTCCGGTGGATCACCGAGATGGTCGCGACGGGCAACATCGGCCGCCACCAGGCGCGGGCGCTGCTCGACACCGCGCCCCTGCGCGGGCTCCTGCGAAAGCGGATCCCGTTCCGCCGGATCCGCGGCAACCTCGATGCCGGGCATCTGGACGGCCTCGCCGTGGCGGCGACGGACGTCGAATCGTCCGAAAACATCACGTTTTGCATGGTTCGGGACGAGTTTGTCCCCTGGACCAGAAGCTTCCGGCTCGGCGTGCCGGCGGTCATCGGGGAAGCGCACGTCGCCGCCTCGGCCGCCATCCCGTTGCTGTTTCCGCCGATCGAGATCGGCGGGCGGCCGTTCGGCGACGGCTGCCTGCGCCACGCGGCGCCGCTCAGCGCCGCCCTGCACCTCGGGGCCAGCAAGCTCCTCGTGGTCGGCGTCCGCAAAGGCTACGAGCCCGACGCCGCCGCGAGTTTCCTCGCCGGGCGGCCGGCGCCGGCGCCGAGCCTCGCGCGCATTCTCAGCTTGGTCATCCACGCCGTCATGCTCGAGGCGGTGGACGTCGACATCGAGCGCCTGCGGCGCATCAACGCCACGATCCGCCTGATCCCCGAGGCGCAGCGCGCGCAGACGCCGCTCCGCGAGGTCGAGTGCCTCTACCTGCGGCCGTCCGAGGACGTCGGGCAGATCGCCGCGGAAGAATCCAAGCATGCCCCGCGCATCATCCGCTACCTGCTGCGCGGCCTCGGACCGGTCGAGGAAGCGGCCGGCATCGCGAGCTACCTGCTGTTCGAGCCGGGATATTGCGGGCGCCTGATCGAGCTCGGGCGCCGGGACACGCTGGCGCGTCAGGACGAGGTCGAGGCGTTCCTGCAACGATAAAACGGCGCCGGCGGCAGATGCGGCGCTGCAATCGGCCTCCTTCCCGGGCTCGTAATCCGCTGAAGGCAATAAATAAAGTGAGATTCGCCGAGGCCCGCGAAGGTTCCCGGCCCGGGGCGCCGACAGGACGCGGACGTGAGCGTGACGGTGCCGGATTTCTTCGAGCGGAAGGACGCCGCTGGCCGGGTGGTCGCGGACCTCCTCCGGGTGCCGGCCGAGACGCAAAGCTCGACGCCCGACGCGGCCGAAGCGGCGCTCACGAAAGACTTCCTGGTCTCCGAGCGCTCGTACGTCGCCGTGAAGGACGAGGTCTATGCCGAGACGCTCCGCACCAACATCAAGTTCGTGTTCGGCAACGTCCTCACCGAGGATCCCGCGCGCGACCAGCTCAAGCTCGTGGACGACCTCGGCGGCAGCTTCCCGGACCTCTACGTCCGCATGACGCGCGCCCAGGTTCCCGAGTTCATCGCCATGCTCGGGGCGATCGACGGCAAGGCCGGGTACGAGGCCTTCCGGGCGAAAGGGGCCGTGGGCCGCGAGGACCCGGCGATCGGGGAGCGGAGCGATTGGTTCTACCGCCCGGCGCTCCGGCGCAATCCGGTCGAGGCGGGGCGTTACGATCAGCTGCGCGACGAGCTCTACTACCGCTGATCAGAGCAGGGTCGCCATCTTGGACTCGAGCGCGTCGATGTCGTACTTGTAGAAGGTCTCGGGGAAGACGTAGAAGTAGTTGTGGAGCTTTTCCACGATGTGGAACGGGTTCAAGGTGGCGTTGAACTCGAGCACCGGCGCCTTGAACTCGTACATCAGCGACCGCGGCGCCTCGGCCAGCGGAAACGTCCCCTGATTCGACCCTTTGATCGCGAGCGTCATCGCCGCGTCGAAGCCCTTGAGGTAGGTCGGATTGAGGAAGATGTTGCCGGTGGCGCCCGCGCCCGGGCCGTCGCTGCCGAGGATCTTGAAGAAGAAGCGGCGCTTCGCGTCGAGCGCGCCCTTCGCCGCCACGACCTTGTTGGCGACGGCCTTGTTCTTCACCATGATGCGTTGCTGCTCGTCGCGCAGCGACTGGCCGACGACGTAGAGGCTGCGGCTTTCCCACCAGCCGGTCTTGCCCTCGCCGGCCCGGTACTGGGCGATGGACTCGAGGAACGTCTGCGCCATGAACGGCGCCGACGCCGGGTTCTGGCCGGTGATCAGCTCGCGGTCGGCGACCACCTGCGGGTAGCCGGGCCAGGGATTCTGGTTCAGGATCACGCCGTTGCTCTCGAGGTCGTCGTCGACGTAGCTCTTCACGTGGTAGCCCTGCAGGGGGCCCATCTCCTCGAGCATCTGCTCGCCGATGCGCTCGGCGACCGCGACGCGGTACCCGGTATAAGTCATCGCGCCGACCTGCTTGGTCGCGAGGATCGCGACGGGCGCATGGCAGATCAGGCCGGAGGGAAGGCCGTGGGCATGGAAGTGGTTGAGCGTCCGGCCGAAATCGGCGCTGACGACCAGGTCCTCCATCGGTACGTGGCCGCCCGGCACGAAGATCCCGGCGTAAGGGCTCGGCTGGTTTTGGCGGTCGAGCTCCTCGAGGCGGTCGGCGACCTTGGCGAGGTCCTGCGGCGGCTTCTCGGTGAGCGGGCCTTGTTTTTCGCGGTAGGCGGCCACGAGGTCCTGGACCTCCTTGGTGAGGCGCGGCCACTGCGGCTTCTCGTCCGAAAACCGGAGCCGGCCGTAGGCGACGGTCGCGAGGCGCAGGGCTTCGTCCCGGTGCTTTACGGCGTCGGGCTTGAGGAAGGGGTACGGATAATAAGTCCAAAGAAGCTCGAGGCTATTGGAGTCGATCGTGGGCGGCACGCCGCCCGGCGTCGCGAACTCGAGGCGGCAGCCGTTGCGCACGAATTCGACGAGGGGGTCAGTCAGCTCCCGCAGGAAGACGCCGGTCGGGTACTTCTCGCCGCCCTTGAGCGTCAGGATCGGCGAGGCGGAGGCGACGACCAGGATCGGCTTGGCGCCGCAGGGGCCGTCCGCGGTGTCCGGCGCGACCGCCACGGGCGTCTCGCCGCCCTCGGCCTCGCGAAGCGCGCC
>JAYVWD010000772.1:0-2573 GCA_043786345.1 Pseudomonadota bacterium | reverse complement strand
GAAAAGCGCGGCGACACCGTCACCGTCCGCAACATCATGTTCCAGCTCGACCCGATGCAGCAGCAAAGCATCAAAGAGGAGAAGAAGGAGACCCGCGAGTACATCACGACGCTCACGGTCTCGGGCGCGATCGCGCTGGCCTTGGTCCTCTTCTTCGCCTTCATCGTCCGCCCCTACTTCCGCTGGCTCGCCTACGACCCGATGCGCAAGCAGGAGCAGCAGATGGTCGAGGAGTTCAAGCCGGACCTCGAGCTCGGCGCCCTGCAGAACGTCCAGGTGAAGGAGGACGTGCCCTTCGAGAAGCTGAGCCCGCAGGAACAGGTGCTCTTCCTCGCGAAGAACGAGCCGAAACGCACGACCGAAGCGATCCGTCTGCTCTTGAACCCGCACCACACCGCAGGCTGATCCCATGCTCAACGACGGGCCGAAACGCAAAGGGCGCTTCCTCAAAGGCAACTCCCGCGTCCTCGAGAAGGTCGCGCTGTCGGACTTTTCCTTCGGCAGCCTCGACGAGACCGAGAAGGTCACCCCCGACAACGCCGTCCGCAACATCATCCATGCGAAGTACCACGAGGCGGACGAGCTCGCGCGCGGCGTGGTCCCGCCGGCGAGTTTCGACTTCGACCTGCTCCCGCACCAGCGCCGCCCGGTCATCATGCCGACCGACTTCACCAAGGACTGGGAACGCAGCCGCAAACTCAGCAAAGACCGCCTGATGCACCTCGACGACGAGGACTACGACCTGCAGCAGTCGCTCGGCACGGCGCACCCCGACGAAGAGGACGAGCAGCCCGGGCAGAGGGCCGCCGGGGCGGCCGGAAAGCCTGGCGCGGCGCCCGTGCCAGCGGCGGCCGCCGAGGCGAAGGCCCCCGCGGCGCCGACCGAGGTCAAGGCCCCGTTCGACGGCCCGATCGAGAAGTCGCCCTATGCGTCGATGGACGCCGTCAGCCTGGCGATCAAGAACCTGCGCCCGGGGACCGACGCCTTCATCCCGACCTCCGCCCCGCCTTCGGCCTCCGGCGTCACGACCACCACGCACCTTCCCGTGAGCGACCCCGAGGCCTTAGCCTCCGACACCTACAAGCAGCGCGTCGCCGAGCGCCAGCACGACGAGGAGGCCTTGAAGAAGGCCTTCGAGGAGGCGCGCGAGCGCGGCTACCAGGAAGGCCACACGGGCGGCTTCAAGGACGGCCACGCGCAGGGCGAGGAAAAAGCCGAGATCGCCTCGCGCCAGCACGCCAACGCGCTGTTCGGCAAGGTCGGCGAGCTCCTCCAGGAGTTCTCGGGCCTCAAACACGAGATCCTGAACAACGTGCAGGAGAACTTCTACGAGCTGGCCCAGGCGATGGCCGAGGCGCTACTCAAGCGCGAATTCTCGATCCGCCCCGACGCCTTCGTCGCCGTCATGCGCAAGGCGATCGACGAGGCCGTCGAGCCGGGCAAGTTCAAGATCAAGGTCCACCCCGAGACCTACGCCCACGTCGAGACCGTCGCGCCCGCCGACATCGCCGCGGCGCTCGTCAAGGATCCGGGCCTGGAGCCCGGCGACTTCCGCATCGAGTCGGCCTTGAGCGTCGTCGACGTGAACATCCACTCGCTGATCAAGGACCTTCTGGATCAGGCCGACATCGCGCTCTTCAACGACGCCAAAGACGAGAAGGCAAGCTGATGCCGGGAAGCCTCCTCAAATTCGACCGAAGCGCCCTGCGCACCGTCTTCGGCCGGGTCAACTGGAACCCGTCGGGGAAGGTGACGGACGTCATCGGCATCCTCGTCGAGGCGCACCTTCCCGGCGCCCGGCTCGGCACCGTCGTCAACATCCTGGTGAAAGGCCAGAAGGACGTCCTGGCCGAGGTCGTCGGCTTCCGCGACGACAAGGTCCTGCTCCTCCCGTACTCGAACCTCGACGGGATCGCGCCGGGCTGCGCCGTCACCGGCAAGCGCACCGTCGACCGCCTGCCCGTCGGCGACTACCTGCTCGGCCGGGTGATCGACCCGCTGATGAATTCGCTGTCCGGGACCCTGGTGATCCCCAACCACTGCCCGACCGTCCCGCTCGACCGCGAGGCGCCGAACCCGATGATGCGCGAGCGCATCAACACGCCGCTCTGCCTCGGCGTCCGCGCCATCGACGCCCTGCTCACTTTCGGCGAAGGCCAGCGCGTCGGCGTGATGGCGAGCGCCGGCGTCGGCAAGAGCGTCCTCATGGGCATGATCGCCCGCGGCTCCGCCGCCGACGTCAACGTGATCGGCCTGATCGGCGAGCGGGGCCGGGAAGTGAAGGAGTTCCTCGAGCGCGACCTCGGGCCGGAAGGCCTGGCGCGCTCGGTCGTCGTCTGCGTCACCGGCGACCAGTCGCCGCTCATGCGGGTCCGCGGGGCGAAGGCCGTCATCGCGATCGCCGAGTCCTTCTCGGCGCAAGGCAAACGCGTGCTCGTCATGATGGACTCGCTGACCCGGGTCGCGATGGCCCAGCGCGAGATCGGCCTGGCCCGCGGCGAGCCGCCGACGACGCGCGGCTACACGCCCTCCGTCTTCTCCCTTCTGCCAAGACTTCTCGAACGTTGCGGCCC
>JAYVWD010000771.1:0-7302 GCA_043786345.1 Pseudomonadota bacterium | reverse complement strand
CGCCGCACGGCGACCACACCGGCGTCGGGCTCGCCATGACGAGCGGGACTTGGTAGCAATTCAATCAGTAATGCCTTTCGAGCACGTACCAGCCGAACGCCCGGAGCATCACCTTCGGCATCGAGTCGTCGAGCAGCGGCTCGGCCGCGCGCCACGCCGCCTCGACCATCCCGCGCGCGTCGTCGACGCAGGCGTCCAGGGCGCCGCAGCGCTCGATCGCGTCGATCGCCTGGGCGATCAGCTTCGCGTCGTCGTTCGGCTTGGACATCAGCGTCTCGCGCAGCCAGCGCCGCTCGTCGGGCGGCAGGCGCCCCATCGCCTTCGCGACGGGAACCGTGATCGTGCCGTTGCCGATGTCTTCCCCGAAGGACTTGAGGTCGCCCTTGAAGCCGCGGAGGTTCAGGACGTCGTCGATCAATTGGAACGCGAGCCCGAGCGCCTCGAAGAAGCAGCCGACGGCCTCGACCTGCCCGTCCGTGCCGCCGCCGACGAGCGCGCCCATGCGGGCGAGCGTGCCGGCCGGCGCCGCCGTCTTCAGGCGGTGCGTCGCAAGCACGCGTTTTTCGAGCAGATGCGCGTCGCCCGAGGCCGCGACGTCCGCCATGAGCCCGGACAAGCCGTCGAGGTCGAGCGCCTGGCCCGCGTGGCCGGCGCGCAGGGCCTCGAAGTAAAGGTCATAGAGCATCAGCTTCTTGGCCGGCGAGACGTCGTTGCCTTTGAGCAGCTTGTGCGTGATGAAGTAGGCGGCGGTGCCGGCGTTGATCGCGAGCGGCTCGCCGTAGATCAGGTGGCACGCCGGGCCGCCGCGCCGCACGGTCGCCCGGTCCTGGACGTCGTCCACGATCAGCGAGCCGACGTGCATCAGCTCGGGGAGCGCGAGCCAGTTGGAGAATTTGCGCGAATCGCCGCCGACGACGTCGCAGCAGGCGAGGGCCGCATAGGAGCGCCAGGACTTGCCGCCGCGGTCGGCGATCTCGCGGATCGGCTTGATGAGCGTGCGCGACAGCTGCTCGATATCGATGCCGTCCATGTAGTGCGCGCGCTCGGGCGAGGCCACGAGGTCCCGGGCCTGCTCGAAGGTCGGCGCGAGCGGCAGCACCTTGGCGACGGAGTCGCGTACGACCTCGCCGACGGCGCCGAAGAACTCGTCCAACGTCCGCACCATCTCGAAGCCGCTGCGCTCGACGTAGCCGAGCCCGGTAACGGCTTTTTTCCCCGACGTGCCGCTCACTTCGCAGCGGCCTTCCCAGAAGGCCGGGTCGGAGAGCAGCGAGATGAACTCCTGATCGGGGAAGCTGGCCTCGAGGCGCAGGTCGAGCTTCGCTTCCGGCACGGTGAGGCGCCAGGCGACGGGGTAGTCGTGGAAGGTGCGGGTGCTGCGCCACCAGGTCAGGGGCTCGAGCAGGCAGTCCTTGAACCCGCGCGCCGTGCCGTCCTTTTCGATCAGGAGCGCCCAGCGTGCCTTGAGGTCGTTGCCGCCCTGGGAATCGTGCAGGGAGTAGGCGCTGATCTCGCGGCCGTCGTCGAGCTGCAGGGCCACCCAGTTCCAGGCCATGTCGGGCTGGTCCGCGGTCGCGACGGCGCCCTGCTTGCCGGCGAAGTCGCCGCCGAACTCGTGGTCATACCAGCCGGTGCCGGCGGCCACCGCCTGCTCGCCGCCTTCCAGGGTCAACGTGCCCGTCACCCGGCAACGGGGGATGAAGTAGTAGAACATCTCCTCGCCGCCGTGCCCGCGCACGACGCCATCCTCGCCGTGGCGCACGGCGGGCTTTTCCGGGTGAAAAACCAGGTCGCAGCCGACATTGACGCGGCCGTCATGGAGCGCCAGCGCGTACGAGCCGTCGTCGTTGCGGGTGAAGCGGCTGCCGGCGAAGTCGAGCTCGAGGCGGCGGTCCCCGACATAGACCTCGCCGTCGAAGAGCCGGTCGGGCAGCGGGATGCCGCCGCGCTCGAGGATCTCCTGCATCGCGCGGTTTAAGCGCGCGTCCTGGGAGCCCCGGCCGTTCTTCAGGCGCTCGAGGCCGATCGCGGGCGCGGCGTGGTCGATGCGCGAGACGGCGCTGTAGACTTTGCCGCCGGTGTCGGAGAGGGCCCAGGTGGCGGCGTGCCCGAAGACCGGCGCGTGCGTCTTCTCGTCCTTGCCGATCACCATCCGGAAAAACGCGGCGAACAACGACAGGTCGCGGCCGCTCGCCGTCTTCACGTGCGAGTTGACGTACCACCACTCCGTCGTCGCCGAGCGGTGCGGCAAGTCCTGAATCGACAGGTCGATGGGTCCAGGGGCAGGCCAGTCGGTCGGAAAGCCCATGGGGCTTAGTCTCCTGACAGAGTAAAGATAGGACGTGTTAACAAGAAATCAGGCTCTTGGCCAGAGGGCCAAAAGGGCGGCTCGGATACCCTTGATTTGCAAGGGATTGCCGGGCCTTCCTTCGGCCGCCAGCGGACCCAGGGAGACCCCTGATGCAAGGCGTTTAGCGCCCGCGCCGCAGGGCAAAGGGGCGGTCGACGCAGCCGGGTTGCGCGAGGAGCCCCTCCGGCGAATCCTCGGCGATGCCGGCCGCGGACGCGCACACGACGACGTGCAGCACCTCGCCGGAAGGCGGCCCGACGATCTGCACGCTCTTCGCGAACGGCACCGAGCCGCCCGGCTTCAGGGTCACGGCGCTGTCCCGCACGAACGCCGCGTCCACGAGCGCCTTGCCGGCGCCGTCGGTCACCAGCCAGTAGGCGACGCCGGCGCTGCCCGCATCGACTTCGGCGCGGAGGCGGTCGCCGTCTCTTAGCTCCGTCGCGGGCTCCAGCGCGCGCACCGCTCCGGCGCGCTCCCAGTAGACGCGGACGTTGGCGCCGCCCTTGCTCCGCCAGGGATCCTCGGGCGCCGGCCAGACGAGCACGGCGACGGCGACCCCTGCCAGGAGGCCCAGGGCCGACGAGGCGGCCCAGAGGACCCGTCGTTTCGGGGCCTCAAGGCGCGCCGGCAGGCTCAAGCCCGGAAGCGCCAAGTCCGCGAGCCGCGCGCGCTCTGCCGCCGCCGCGGGGTCGCTGGCGGCGTCCCGATCGAGCCTGAGCGCGCCGAGCTGCGCGCGCCACTGCGAGCCTTTCCGTTGATCCGGCCTCTTCATTCGCCCTCCAGTTTCGCGTCGAGTCCGGCGCAAATCCGCACGATGGTTTTCCGTGACAGGCCCATGACCTCGGCGATCTCGGCCTGCGTCATGCCGTCCACCACCCGGTAGACGAGCACCTGCGCCTCGCGCTCGCCCAAGGTGGCGAGCCGTTCCCGGAGCCATTGCCGCTCGTCCGCCGCGACGAGCCAGGGGTCTTCGCCCGTCGCCTGCTCCGCCAGCGCCTCGGGCGCCATGCCGCTCTCGAAGCGGGTCGCATGCGCCCGCAGATGGTCGATGCCGGCGTTGTGGCAGGCGCGGTAGATCCACGCGTACGCCGCGCGCTCGGACGGGAAGTCGAGGCCGGCGTCCCAAAGCTTGAGGAACGCGCCTTGGACGATCTCCTCGGCCACGTCCTGACGGCCGACGAGCCGCGCCGTCTTGAGCAGCGCGGCGCGGCCGGTGCGCTCGTAGAGGCGGCGGAGCAGGTCTGGATCGCGGCAGTTCACGGGCGGCTCGCCCTCCCTCCCAATGAACGTCTGAACCCCCCGGCGAGGGACACCCCGTTCAAGATGACTGTAATGGATCAATAAATATGCGGAATTCGGGCGCACCTCAAGCGCTGCCTGCTCCTGGCCGATAAGACCTGACGGTCAAACGCGCCCATTGAGGACTCAAAGGTATGATCCGACGCTCCCTGCGCCTCGCCTCCGTCGCCCTCTGCGCCCTCGCCGCGCCCCTGGCCTTCGCCGATGCGACGCCAGTCGTCGTCGCGGCCGGGGTGAACACCTCGTTCGACGCGGCCCTCGGGACCCTGAACTACGCCGAGACCGACGCCGAGCGCTTCACCAACGTCATGGCCACGGCGGGCGGCACGGACCTGGCGAACCTGACCCTGCTCCGCAGCCCGACGGCCGAGGAGTTCATCCAGGCGGTCAAGGACCGCGTCCGCACCGCGGCCAAGCCCGCGCGGCTGGTCCTCTACTTCTCCGGCCACGCCGACGACCGCGGCCTGCACTTCCGCTACGGCCCGCTGCCGATGGCGAGGCTGCGCGCGCTCCTGACCGAGCTGGACGTGCCGACCAAGGTGCTCTTCATCGACAGCTGCTTCTCGGGCTCGATCGCCACCAAGGGCGTCGTGTCGGCGGAGGCCTTCGACCTGCCGAAGCTCGACACCGACGAGCTGAGCGGCTCCGTCTTCCTCACCGCCTCGTCGGCGCGCGAGGCGGCCTACGAGAGCACGCAGCTTTCCGGCAGCCTCTTCACGCACTACGTGATCTCGGGCCTCAACGGCGCCTCCGACAGCAACAACGACGGCCTCGTCACGGTCGAGGAGCTCTACCAGTTCGTCTACCGCGAGACGCGCCTGCAGACCCTGGCTTACCCGGCGGCCCGCTCCCAACACCCGGAATACCACGCGGATCTGCACGGCCGCGGCGCCCTCGTGCTCGCCAAGCCGCGGGTGCTCCTCGGCAAGATCCGCATCGATCCGGGCGTGATCGGCACCGTCCGCCTGATGTCCCTGAGCGGGATCGGCAGCTTCTCGATCCCCTACGGCTCGTCGCCGGACCGCAACACGGCCCTGCCCGAAGGCTCCTACCGCGCCCTGGTGCGGCGCGGCGACCAGATCGGCGAGGCGAGCATCTCGATCGTGCGCGGCGCGACGACGGAGCTCCGCCCGCGGCAGTTCGCCTGGCATCCGATCGACATGGAGCTGGCGAGCAATTCCAAAGGCGCGGCGAGCTCGCTGACCGCGCCGATCATGGCGATGGTGTCGCTCGGGCGCACGCTGGGCGGCCCGCTGGCGCTCGAGACGCTCGACGCCTCGTTCGCCAAGGCGATGGTGAGCAACTCCACGATCAGCTCGAAATGGACGATCCTCGCGCAGGGCGGGGTCTTCCAGAGCGACGGCGCGCTCTTAGGCCACGCCGTCTCGAACTTGGGCGCCAACCTCGGGGTCGGCGTGGTCCAGGCCTGGACCGGCGTCGCGATGCGGGGCACGCTCGGCCTCAACCTGACGCGCAACTGGCAGAAGCTGGACGAAGGCAACTTCACCTACCGCCACAGCACGGCCACCAACCCGGGCGGCTACGTCGGGTTCCTCTTCCCCATCGGCCAGAGCCTGATCGGGCAGTTCAACCTGGCGGCCCGCTTGAGCCTTTCGCCCCTCCAGGACTTGGACGGCGCCAACCGGAACGCCAGCCAGTACCTGTTCGGCGTCGAGGTCGAGCCGTGAAAAAGATTCGTTCCCTTGTCCCATCCCGCCGGCCTCGGCCGTCCATTCAGTGGGAGCCGAAGACACCCCGGGCTCCGAATGGGGGATCGACCATGATTTTGCCAGGCATCCTGATGGCCGCGATGATGACCTCCGGCTGCGTCACGAACATCCGCGAGCTGGAGAACCCGCAGCTCGGGTTCGACCTGCCGGAGTCGGACTGCATCCTGATCGAGTGGCAGGAGTGTAGCGCGGCGCGCCCGTGCATGCGCGGCGACTGGAACGGCCGCGACTACGCCCTCGGGTTCCACGAGTCGCCCTCGGTGGTGACGGGCAAGCTCGGAAATGAGCCGGTGAAGCTGCTGCTGGACCAGTCGTCGGTCTTCGCCTACGGCAACCACGTGATCGAGATGACCTACACCGACGCGCCCAAAAAGACGGTGCTCGCGGTGACCTGGAACGAGCAGGACCAGAAGCTGATCGACGCCCAGCTGGTGCAGTCGGACAACTGATCCCCACCAAGTTGACCTCGTTTCGTCTCCGCCTCGTCGGAGACCGGGAGCTCCTATGCATGCGCGCCTTGCGCGCGTGCTCGGCGCCGTGCTGGCCGTCCTCGTCTGGACGTCCGCCGCCGCCGAGCCGCGCTTCGATGAGTACGAGATCCGCGTCATCCGCCCGCGTTACTTCACCAAGTCCGGCCACCTGGAGCTCGCGGCGGGCCTGGCCACCATCGTGAACCAGACCTTCATCTACTCGTTCCTGGCGACGGGCCTGCTGACGTACCACCTGAGCGAGGCCATAGCGTTCGAAGCCCAGGGCGGCTACGCGCTCAACGCCGACCGCGGCGACAAGGTGCGGCTCAACGACCGGTTCGCGATCAAGACGATCCTGCTGCGCCCGGAGTCGGTCGCGAACCTGCGCCTGGTGTGGACCCCGTCGTACGGGAAATTCAACTTGACCTCGTCGCGCATCGTCTACTTCGACACGCACCTGACCGTCGGCGCCGGGATGACGGGGATCCGGTACCTCTACGATTATTGCGAGGACAACGCCCCGGCGGCGCGCACGAAGCGGTACCAGACCGCCGTCCTAGGGCTCGGCCAGCGGTACTTCCTCGACCGCTCCTCGAGTATCCGGATCGGGCTCGACATCCAACGGGTATTCGTGGACACGGCCGACGGGCAGTGCTTTCCCACGGACGTCCACACCGTGAACCCGAGCGACAACCTGCTCTTCTACGCCGCATGGAGTCATTACCTATGAAAACCGTCGTTGCGTTGTGGGGCTTACTGTTCGCGGGCCCGGCCTTCGGCCGCGCCGCCGAAGGCGACGAGGTCGTCCTGAGCCGCCTTTTCCCCAAAGCCCAGACCTTCGAGGTCGAGGCCGGCTTCGGCTTCGTGCTGAACCCGACCTTCGTGAACACCCAGCTGGCGATGGCGACCATCCGCTACCACTGGAGCGAATCCTGGGGCTTGGGCGTCCGCGTCGGCCTCGCCCGCACGCAGGACCGGGCCGAGCGGCGGTGCATCGAGTCGTTCTACAACGATCCCGATCACGTCGCGGCGGCGCCGTGCGCCACGGAGGACGGCGGCGCCGGCGGCCGGGAGCAGAACGTGAACCTGGGGCCGGCCTATATGCCGATCCGGGAGCTGCGCGGGTTGATCGCCGTTACCGCGGACTATTCGCTGGCTTACGGTAAACAAATCTTGCTTTATGGGGCCACGAACCACTTCGACCTGCGGGTGCGGCTCGGCGCGGGGGTGCTGTCGTCGCTGGACTATGCTGAGCGCATGACGATCAAGGGCGACGACGGCCGGGCGAGCCGCGGGGATCCGACGCTGGCGGGCGTGGGGATGGGCGGGACGGACGAGGCGGGGAGTCTTTGGGGGGCGGATGCGCGGCCGGTGCCGCGGAGCGTGTATTCGCCGGTGGCGTTCTTTGGGTTGGTGGAGGAGTTCCACTTTGCGCGGCGGTTTTTCCTGTCGG
>JAYVWD010000770.1:0-5959 GCA_043786345.1 Pseudomonadota bacterium | reverse complement strand
CTGCGGCACGCCCGCCCGTTCATCGAGCAGGGCGTGCGCCTCGAGGCGCGCCACCTGGTGCCCCAGGTTCAAAAGATGCTCAACCAGATGGCCGAGAAGCCGCTCGTCGTCGGGATCCCGGATCTGATGGTGGTGCCCGCTTCGCGCCTGGCGCTCAAGGGCAAGCCCACCTCGATGACGCTCAGCCCCGAGGGCATGGCGCTCGAGCTGGCGCTCTCCGTCGCGTCGGCCGCCGATACCCGCGCCGCCACCGCCGCTGTCCGGTCGCGCGCCGCGCGCGGCCTGCATGATCCGGGCGAGCTCTACGCGACGCTCGGCGTGCACCCGGCCCTCGTGTCCCAGATCCTCGCCGTCACGCTCGCCCAGGGCTCGCGCCGCGTCGAGCTCAAGCCCGAGATGGACCCGATGATCGAGACGCTGACCGACCGGGCCGCCCTCGCCGCGTTCTGGCCCGACTTAGACAAGACGGTGAGCACCGGCCATACTCTGCGCCTCTTCGCCCGGGTCGTGCAGGCGCCCGTGATCACGATGATGGCCGAAGGCCAGGGCTGGCATATCGCGGTTCCCGACCTCGAGCTCCATTACCAATTGAACCGCGACGGCGCCTGGATCGACTACGTCGACCTCCAGGTCAAGGCCGAGCTCGACGCCGCGACCTCGACCTCCGGCGGCAAGCTCGCCTTGAAAGTCCTGGGCGGCAATGCCTCGGCCACCTCCGCCTGGGCGGCGGGTTACACGCCGGTCGATCCGGTCTTCGACTCCGAGACGACCAACTCCGTGCTGAAGGCGGTCATCGACCTCGTCGCGACCTCCGAGACGCCGCCGACCTTCACGCTGCCGGCCTTGCCGCTGGCGGGCTACGCGCTCACGGCCGACAAGCTGCGGGTGGACGGCGAGTACACGAAGATCGATCTGATCGAGGCGGCGCCCTGACGCCCGCTGATGAGAAGACTTGAGCGGAGAGGGCTGGCGACCGCGTCCTGCGCGACGCTGGCCCTCGTCGCGTGCAAATCGCGCGGCACGGAATCGACGGTCATGGCCGCCGAGGTGCCATCGGCGCTCAAGGCCTTTCGCCAGAGCTATGCGACGCTCGCGTCGACGGGGCAGCGGCCATACTTCAAGCCGTCGTTGGCATTGCTCGGCTCGAAGGAGCCGGCCGGCAACGAGAACGGCGATGCGTTCGCGCACCAGTTGGCCCAGCACTGACCGCCAGCCTCTATCAGAAGCTGAGGCCCCCGGACAACGTGAAGGTGTTTTCGGCCATCACCATGAGCTCCGGCCGCAGCGTCACCGCTGGCGTCACGAAGAAATTGCAGCCCGCCCGCAGGCTCACGGTCTGATCCCGCTCGACGTCGGTGGTCCCATGGTAATTCTCCAATTTCATCCATTGTTCCGGACACCTGAAACGGCCGATGCGGCCCGGCGCTCGAATCCAGGCACTGCAACTTCCGGTCCCGGATGAGCTTCGAACCCGCTGGCGGCCATCCCGCTCAGGAGGGCCGCGGCGCCCCGGAAGCAAGTCCGAAAAAGAGACCGTCCCGTGGCGCCGGCGGGGCCGCCAACAGGCGGGGTCAGGTCGGCAGCGGCTCGCCCAGGGCTTTCGGCGCCCGCGCCGTCCCGACGAACCCGGCGAGGACGACGAGGGTGACCACGTAGGGCAGAATTTGGATGAACTGCACGGGCACGGCGCCGATCCCGGGAAGCTCGATCCCCTGAAGCCGGATCTGCGCCGCGTCCGTGAGGCCGAACAGGAGGCAGGCCAGCGCCGCCGGCAGCGGCCGCCATTTGCCGAGGATCAGGGCCGCGAGCGCGATGAAGCCGCGCCCCGCCGTCATGTTTCGCGAGTAAGACGACGACAGGAACACCGACAGGCAGGCGCCGCCCATGCCCGCGAAGAAGCCGCTGCCGAGCACCGCCGCCCACCGCACGCCGCGCACGGATAGGCCGGCCGCCTTGAGCGCCTCCGGATGCTCGCCCGCGAACGACACCCAGAGCCCCGACCGCGTCTTCCGGAGCCAGACGACGACGAGCGCCACGGCGGCGACGGCGATGAGCATCGGCTCGTAACGGAAGCGCTGGCTCAACGCGAGCGCCGGGGTCGAGCCGGTGACGTCGTAGAGGATCTTGGCGACGAAGGGCGGAATCCCGTAGGCGAGCATGTTGATGCCGGTGCCCGCGACGATCTGGTTGGCGTCGCATTCGAGCGCCGCGAACGCGTAGATCGCCGCCACGAACGTGCCCGCGAGCGCGCCCGAGAAGAACCCGAGCCAGGGCGAGCCCGTCGCGTGCGCGAGCACCGCCGCGGAAAAGGCGCCGACGATCATCAGGCCCTCGAGGGCGATGTTGATCACGCCCGCGCGTTCGCTCAGCAGCCCGCCGAGCGCCGCGAAGATGAGCGGCGTCGCGAGCCGAAAGGTCGCCATCAACAGGTCGATCAGGCCGTCGATGGTCATGCCTTGCCCTTCTTCCGGTCGCGCTGCCAGCGCGCGAAGATCCCTTCGACCGAGACCGTGAGCACGACGACCGCCTGGATGATCGAGGCCAGATCCCGCGTCACGTGCTCCGTCTCGAGGTCGAGGCCGGCCGTGCCTTTTTGCAGCGCCCCGAAAAGCAGGGCGCTGAAGATCACCCCGACCGGATTCGAGCGCGCCAGCAGCGCCACCGGGATCCCGATGAAGCCGAAATCAGGCGAGAATCCGATGCGGAACCGCCCGGTATTACCGAGTATTTCGGCCATTCCCACGAGCCCCGCGAGGCCGCCGGCCGCCGCCATCACGCCCATCTGCGCGCGCCGCGTGTCGATGCCGGCCGTCTGCGCGGCGGCGGCGTTGGCGCCGGTCGCCTTCCACTCGAAGCCGCGCGTCGTCCGCCACAAAAAGACCGCGACGGCTAGGGCGGCGAGGACGGCGACCAGCGAGGCCGCATTGACGGGCGCCCCGTCGAAGCTGGTGAAGCGCGCGAGCATGAAGGCGTCGGCGACGCGCCGCGACTCGGGGTTCATCGTGTCGGTGCTGTGGACGAGGTAGAGCACCACCCAGCTGGCGAGGCCCGCGGCGATGAAGTTGAGCATGATCGTGCTGATCACCTCGTGGCTGCCGCGCCGCGCCTTGAGCCAGCCCGGCAGAAAGCCCCAGGCCGCGCCGCCGGCTATGGCGGCGACCGTGATCGCGAGGACGCCGGCCATCCCGGAGCTCGCGGGCGGCAAGGACACGCCGACGAGCATCGCCGCGAGCGCGCCCATCGTCAGCTGCCCTTCGGCACCGATGTTGAAGAGGCCGGCCTGGAACGGCAGCGCGACGGCGAGGCCCGTAAACACCAGCGGCGTCGTGTAAAAGATCGTCTGGCCGAGATCGTAGGGCGTCCCGAAGGCGCCCCGGAAGATGACCGCGAGGATGTCGAGCGGGCTCTCGCCGGCGAACGCCGTCACCGAGACGCCGAGCAGAAGGCCGATGGCCGCGACCAGAACGGGCCGCAGCGCCGCAACGAGCCGGTCACGCATGCCCGCCTCCCATGTAGCGCCCGAGCGTCGGCTCGTCGGTCCCGCCGCGCCCGAACTCGCCGGTTATGCGCCCTTCGAAGATCACCAGGATGCGATCGGCGAGTGCCAGGATCTCGTCCAGGCTCGAGGACACGAGCAGGACCCCGGTGCCGGCGTTGCGCGCCTCCAGGATCTTGCCGTGGATGAACTCGATCGAGCCGACGTCGACGCCGCGGGTCGGCTGCGCGCACACGAGGAGGCGCGGGCGCCGCTCGAACTCGCGCGCGATCACGACCTTCTGCTGGTTGCCGCCCGACAGGCTGCCGGCCAGGGCCGACGGCGTGCGCGGCCGGATGTCGAAGGCCTCCGCCGCCGCGGCGAACCGCCGCCGCGCCGCGCCCCAGCGCATGAGCCCGCCGCGGCTGAACACCGGCTCGCGGTGCAAGCCGAGCACGAAGTTGCGCACGAGGTCGAAGCTCAGGATCAGGCCCTGTTGGTGGCGGTCCTCGGGAATCAGGCCGAACCCTAAGCCCCGCGCCGCGCGCGCCGTCAGCGCCCGCGCGTCCTTGCCGAGGATCTCGAGCGCGCCGTGCGCCCGCGGGGCGCGCCGGTCGATGAAGTGGTGGTGGAAATGGGCCCGCGGATCGGCGAGCAGCGCGAGCAGCTCGCTCTGGCCGTTGCCCTCGATCCCGGCGATGCCGACGACCTCGCCGGCCCGGACCTCGAGCGAAAGGCCGTCGAGGCGCGGCCTTTCGCCCCGCCGCGAGAGCGTCAGGCCCGCGAGCCGCAGCGCCGGCGCGCCTGGAACCGGCGGCGGCGGCGCCTCGGCCGTCAGCTTGACGCTGCGGCCGACCATGAGCGCCGCGAGCTCATTTTCCGAGGTCCCGGCGACCGGGCGGGAGGCCACGACCCTGCCGGCGCGCAGGACGGTGACGTCGTCGGCGAGGCGCATGACCTCTTTCAGCTTGTGCGTGATGATGAGGATGGTGCGCCCTTCGTCCCGAAGCCGGCGCAAATTGGCGAACAGCTCCTCCGCCTCCTGCGGGGTGAGCACCGCGGTCGGCTCGTCGAGGATCAGGATGCGGGCTTTGCGGTAGAGGAGCTTCAGGATCTCGAGGCGCTGCTGCACGCCGACCGGCAGCGCCGCGACCGGCTTTTCGAAGTCGACGTGGAAGCCGTAGGCCTTGGCGAGCGCCTTAAGCTCGCCGAGCGCTTTTCGGCGCCGTACCGGCAGGAACGCGGCGAACGGGCTGGGCGGCTCGGCGCCGAGGAGGATATTGTCCAGGCCGGAATGCGGCCCCGCCAGCATGAAGTGCTGATGCACCATGCCGAGCCCCGCCGCCGTCGCGTCGCGCGGCGAGCGGAACCGCACGGGCCGCCCGGCGACGAGGATCTCGCCGGCGTCGGGGCCGAACATCCCGTAGAGCATCTTCATCGCGGTCGACTTGCCCGCGCCGTTTTCGCCGATGATCGCGTGGATCCGGCCGGCGGCGACCTGGAAGTCAAGGCCGCGGTTCGCCTGCACGAGGCCGAACGCCTTCGCGACGCCCCGCATCTCGCAGGCCGGCGGTTGCGCCCCGATCCCTCCGCTCATTTCTTCGAGGTCTTGTAGTAGTCCGGGACGTCGATCTTGCCGGCGATGATGTCGGCCTTGATGGCGTTCGCCTTGTCGAGGATCTCCTTCGACAGGAGCTTGGCGTTGTTGTCGTCGAGGGCGTAGTCGACGCCCTGGGACTTGAGGCCGTAGCGGGTCACGCCCGCCTCGAACTTGCCGACCTTCGCCTCTTTGGCGACCGTGAAGACGGCGACGTCGACGCGCTTGAGCATGCTCGTCAGGATGAAGCCCGGCTTGACCCAGTTCTGGTTGGAGTCGACGCCGATCGCGAGCTTCTTTTGCTCCTCGGCCGCGTCGAAGAGGCCCATGCCCGTCGCGCCGGCGGCGGCGAAGATGACGTCCACGCCCTTGCCGTACTGGGCGAGGGCCAGCTCTTTGCCCTTCGGCGGGTTGTTCCAGGCTTCGCCCGTGACGCCGGCGTAGTTCGAGGCGACCGTGGCGTTCTTGTTGATGTACTTGGCGCCGGCCTCGAAGCCGAGCTCGAAGCGGCGGATCAGCGGGATGTCCATCCCGCCGATGAAGCCGAGCTTGCCGGAGGCGCTCTTGAGCGCCGCGATCGCGCCGACGACGAACGAGCCTTCCTGCTCCTCGAAGAGGATCGATTTGACGTTGGGGGCCGTGACCTCAGAGTCGATGATCACGAAATGCGCCGCCGGGAAGAGGCCCGAGACCTTTTTGATCGCCTCGGCCTGGCTGAAGCCGACGGCGATGATCAGGTCGTACTTTTTCTCGGCGAGCGACCGGAGCATCGGCTCCGAGGAGTTGTCGTCGCGGCCTTCGAGGACCTTGATCTCGATGCCGAGGTCCTTCTCCGCCTGTTGCGCGCCCTTGAAAGCCGCGGCGTTGAACGACTTGTCGTCCTTGCC
>JAYVWD010000769.1:0-3291 GCA_043786345.1 Pseudomonadota bacterium | reverse complement strand
AGGAGGCTCCCGAAGCCGGCGAGGAGGAACGGCCACAAAATGCGCTCGCGCGATGCGGAAGAAGGGGCGGATGCCGCGGGGTCTGTTGAGGCCTCGGTCAAAAGGACGTCTCGCGTCGGAGTGGGATCGGGAGGGCACGGGTGGAACGCGGGCTTTCCCGATCTTAGTCGGATCTTTGCGCCGTTCGCAACCTTGGACCACGGCTTCGGACGGCTCGCCGCCTGGCCCGGGCTCGCGGAGTTCAACGCGCTCGCGCGCCGCCGCGACCTGCGGAATGCCGCGGGCTTGCCGCTCACCTTCGTCCAGGCCGCCCCGAAACGCCGGCGCGCCCGGCGCCCCCTCGAAGCCGCGGCGATGCCGTCCTATGAGCAGCAGATTTTGAGCCGCGGCGAGGTCCCGACACGGCGCGAGTCCTGGCACGATTTCTTCAACATGCTGGTGTGGAACCTGCTCCCGCGCGCCAAGGCCGCGCTCAACGAGCGCCAGGTCGCGCAGGCCGACGGGAGCAAGGAGCGCACGCGCGAGCAGGACCGGCTCGCGATGTTCGACGAAGGCGGCGCGATCGCCGTCGTCCCGCCCGGCCGCCTCCCCGACGGCCGGGACGCCAACCAGCCCGCCCCCCCGCCGTGGCTCGTCGTCGCCGGGCACGCCGTTTACGAGGCGGTGGTCAAGGAAAACGACGACATCCGGCTGCTGACCTGCTTCCTCGCGAAGGAGCCCGCCTTCTTCGCGAAAACCCTGGCCGAGCAGCTCGCCGAGGTGGACGCGGACGTCGCGCAGGCCATCCGCGCCGGCGCCTTCGCGTTCGACGGCCCGACGCGCTTCGCCGGCATTCTTTTGAAAGACCTTCCATGATCACGGGCGCCCCGGACGAGGCGGTGGGCGCGCTGCTGCGCCGCTTTCCGGAGCTTCCGCCGGTCTTCTTCCGCGACGCGGTGACCTGACCAGGGCGCTCAGGATCGACCGCGGCCACGACGGCCGGCTATACGCCCGGAGCAGCGGCGTCGCCCTGCTCGACCTCGGCCGGACCTTCGGCCGGGGCCAGATCGTCGCGACGCCGCGCCTGGGGATCAGCGTCGGGAAGGACCAGCTCTGGCGCTTTATCACAAGAGATTCCCCGTGGTTATCGCGCCCCTTCGGGACGGCAGAGTCGCGGCAGAAATTAAGGGGAAATTAACCCTCTCCCTGTCTTCCGCGGCTGTGATATCCCTCCAATTCACTTTCCCACAGCCATCCGGATGAGGACCCCATGCAGATGATTGCCCGAGCACTTTGCCTCGCTGTCGCCCTGTGGTCCGCCGTCGCCCATGCCAAGGGCGAGCGCATCTTTCAGGCGTTCGACGAGCGCTTCGTCGCCATCGAAGGCCGGCTCGACGCCCTGAAAGCCTTGGGCTTCACGGCCGTCCAGGTTTCGCCCCCGCAGAAGAGCCCGGCCGACACGGTCTGGTACGCGCGCTACCAGCCGATCGACTTCCAGGTCATCGACGGCCCCCTCGGCAACGAGACGGAGCTCCAGCATCTGGTCACGCTGGCGCACGCGAAGGGGCTCAAGGTCCTGGCCGACGTGGTGTTCAACCACATGGCCGATCCCAAGCACGTCGGCGGACACCTGCGGTATCCCGAGTTCTCCGAGGCCGACTTCCATTACAACGACGGCCAGCACTGCATGGCGGACTTCAGCGACCGCCATCAGGTCACGACGTACTGGCTCTGCGACAGCAACGCGCACCTGCCGGACCTGGACACCAGCTCGGGCTACGTCCGCTCCGTCCACAAGAAGTACCTGAAAAAACTGCTCGGCCTCGGCATCGACGGCTTCCGCTTCGACGCGGTCAAGCACGTCGAGCCGGAGTATTGGGCGGACGTGCTGCAGGTCGTCCCGCAAAGCGCCTACTACTACGGCGAGGTGATCGGCGAGTCGCTGTGGGAGAGCCATCTCTACACGGACCTGATGCCGGTCACGGACTTCCACCTGCTCCGCACGATGCTCTCGGCGTTCTCGGCGAACGGCGACCTGCGTTTCCTGACGGACCCCGAGGCCTTCGGCGCGGCGCTTCCCGGTAACGTCGCGGTCGTCTTCGCGCGCAACCACGACACCGCGATGCACGCCGACTTCTTCAACTTCGGCGACTATCAGGACGCGCTCCTCGCCAACGCCTACGTCATCGGGCGCGGCGTGGGCGACGTGCTCGTCTACCGCGACGACGCCGACAAGGTGCTGACGCGCGCGGCGCTCGCCTTCGACCGGTCGCTCAAGAACGACGGCCCTTTCGTGCGGAAAGCCGAAGACATCTGCGGCAGCGCCTGCGACGGCCGCACGACCCTCTTCCTCGAGCGCGGCGGCAAAGGGATCATGATCCTGAACGCCGCCAACGCCTGGATGGACGTCCAGGGCGCGAAGATGCCGGGCCTCGAAGAGGGCTGTTACCGCGAGGTCCTGGGCGGCGTCGCCATGACGGTGACCAAGGGCAGCGACGGGCAGCGCTGGGTCTCGGCCTGGGGCTCCGCCGGCCGCGGCGGCCTCAGGATCGGGCCGCGCACGGCGCTGTTCCTCGTGAAGAGCGGCAACGACTCCTGCTTCTAGCACGACGACGTTAACGTAGTCGTGCCAGGCGGCCGGCCTCATGGATTGAGGCCGAGCTCCGCCAGCGCCTCGATGAGGCGCACCTCGGAGAACGGCTTGGGCAGCGACAGATCGGCGCCCAGATAGCACGCGCTTCCGAGGTAGAGGTCGGGGCCCGCGAACATCCCGCCGCCGCTGATCGCCAGGATCTTCGGCCGTTTTATTATCTTCAAAAAGATGAGCAAGGGCCTGAAAAGCCGGGCATTGCCCGCGCGTCGGCAGCGCAGGCGAGCCCGACTCCTTTCGCGACCGCCGCGTCGAAGTCGTCCGTGATCTGCCGGCCGTCGACGCGCGTGCGCAGGAAATCGGCCCACAGGAAGTCGGCATACGGAACGCCGGAATCGTCGCGGTAGCCGCCCGCGTTCTGCACGCCGAAGGCGAGGCTCCGCCACGGGTCGTCGCGCAGCTCGAAGAGCGAGGTCGGCAGGCGCGCCGGCGTCACCGGTCCGCTTCCGGTTTCATCGAACGGATAAAGGCGACCGGCGACGAGCATCCGCTTCCAAAAGAGCGCCGGATCGAGCGCGCGCCAATCGTCCAGGATCACCGCGATGACCTGCGCGCGGACGCCGTGGGCGCGGGCGAGCGCGATCGCCAGGTGGTGGTGGTCCGTGGCGTAGAATTTGCCGCCGGGGCCGACGACGAGCGGCATCACGTGCGCCTTCAGATAG
>JAYVWD010000768.1:0-3229 GCA_043786345.1 Pseudomonadota bacterium | reverse complement strand
GCATCGAGCTCGGGCTCCTCGACTCCGGCAAGGGTCCGCCGGCCAAGAGGGCCCGGTGCCTCTCAGGCCGGGCCGTCCTGACGGTCAAATCCAAAAGACGGGCCGCCCCGTCCGGCGGCCTCGCCTTCGACGTGCGCGCGGAGATCGGCACCTCGACCTGGCAGGCGGGCGCACTGCTCCGCGGCAAAGAGCTCAAAGTAGACCCCGTCGAGATCACCGGAGAATATGTCGGCCGGGAACTCAGCGTCACCAAGCCCGTCGAGATCCGGACGCGGTACGGAAGCGCGCTCGTCACCGGGTTCATCGGTAAACGTGCGGATGCCGTCACGCCCGCCATGGAGGTTGACGTCGCCGCCAAGACCGATAGCATGCGCCTTCTGATGGCGGTTCTCTTCCGCTGCCGCAACGTCCCCTTACAGCTCGCCTTCCATGTGTCCGGACGGGTCGACGGGCCGCGCTGCAAGTGACCTAGAAGAAGGGATCCGGCAGCGCCAGGGCCCGCGGCCGGAACACGCTCCAGACTTCATCCGGCGCCTCAAGCATGCCGAGCCGGCGCCGGTCCGCCCGTGGCCAGATGCCACCGGGAACGGCGAGGTGAAGCGGGCCGCGCGGGGTTCGCGGCACCTGGGCCTCGAGGTCGAGGGGCGCCGTTCCCGCCACGAGGAAGTTGTCGCTCTTGCTGCGGTAAGCTGCGAGGTCGTTGAACCCCGCCGCGGTCATCGTCGCGCGCACCAGGCGCTCGACCGGCGTCCCGGCCGTCTCGATGAAGTCGACGGGCGAGCCGACGGCGACGAAGCCTCCCGGTGCCAGGCGCCGCCGGGCGAGGCGCAGAAACTCGACCGAGAGAAAGCGCGCCGAGTCGAAGTCGAACGGATAGGTGAGGTCGAGAAAGATCGCGTCATACGCCTGCGTACCTTCGCGCAGGTATGCCAAGGCATCGCCGACGACGACCCTGGCGCGCGGGTCGTCGAAGGCCCCTTGGTGAATCGCGCCGAGGCGCTCTTTCGCGAAGGCGAGGACGCCCTGGTCGATGTCGACGAGGACGGCGTGCGCGAGCTCCGGGCCGATCTTCAGGACCTCGTGCAGCAGCCCGCCGTCGCCGCCCCCCAGGATCAGGACCTCATGGAGCTCCCGTCCGGCCATCGCGTCGGCGACGTGCGCGAGTCCTTCGTGGTACGTCGCGCTGGTCGCCGACGACACCTGAAAACGCCCGTTGAGGAAGAGCGCGTCGTGCCGGCGCGGATCGGTGGGCTCGAGCGCGTCAGGATCCGCGGCCGCCGGCCAGAAATCCATGACCTGGTAGGGTGTACGAATTCTAGTGACAGATCGGACGGTTAGATTCCGCCCGGAGCGACCGAAGCCGAGCAGCTCGAGGAAGGGTCGCGGGTGCTCGACGTGGGTGGTGCCGTGGGCGTCGCTGGTCCACTGGAGCATGTTGAAGTAGTGGTTCTCGAGGCGGAGCCCTTCCAGCGCGCGGCCCGCGGCGGGCAGGGTGGCCATCGCGGCGAGGGACGCCGCGGCGGCGAAAAGGAGGCCGCGGTCGCGCCGCCGATGCGCCGCCACCGCGACGAAGCCCAGGCCTGCCGCGCTGGCTAGGACCGTCAGCGCCAGCGGATCGAGGGCGCCGGCCAGGGAGGCGAGGAAGGCGGCGGTTCCCGCGAGCCCGCCCGCGTGGTACGCCGCCAGCACCGAGGCCGTGCGGCGCCGGAGTGGCGGCGCGGCATCGTAAGTCAGAAAAAACGCGAGCTCGTTCCCGGACAGCCAACCGACGAGGAGCGGCAGAACCTGCGCGGTGGCGCCGAGGATGACGACCGGCGGGAACGGCCAGAAGCGCTCGCGCAGCAGGCCGCCGTCGTAAACATAGATCCGGTACAGAATCTCGAGGAGCTGCAGGGCTATGAGCGCGCCGGGCGCGGCCCAGGCCAGCAGCAGCTCGGTCCGCAGGAACCGCGCCGCGGCGCGCTCGGCGCGCAGGATCGGAAACGCCGACGAGCGCAGCCCGAGCCCGACCAGGAACGAGGCGAAGCTCACTGCTTCCCAGAGCGTCGGGTTCCCCGTGACCTCCGAAATCACGCGCGCCAACTGGAGCTCGTAGATCAAGGATGCCGCCGCGAGCAGGGCGCAGGCCGCGAGGAAGGCGGATGATGCGAGGCGTGGGCGCATGGCGGGCCTCAAAAGATGCGCGCCGCCAGGGCCGCCGTCAGCGACTCCCGACCAAAAAAGACCGCCAGGGCCACGGCGCCCGCGAGCAAGGCGAGGAGCGTCGCCGGCCGGCCGCGCCGGCCGGCGGCCAACGCCGCGAGCATCCCGAGCGCGGCGTTCGCGGCGGCGGCCAACGCCGCAACCCCGACCAGGCCGATGGTCGGATAGAGCACGAGCGGCATCGCCAAGGTCGCGAGCACGCTGCCGAAAAAGTCGAGCGCGATGACGCGCCGCGCCCGGATGCCGCCGGCTTCCGCGCTGCCTTCGGCCTGGACGAGGTCCATCAGGACGGGCAGCTCGACGCCGGCGAGCCAGCCGATCAGCGCGGCGAAGAGGCCCGCGACGATCCCGGCGGCGCCGCGACCGAGCGCCTGCAGGGCCGGATCCGCGCCGAGCACGGCGAAGGGGGCGGCGATGACGGCGAAGGCGAGCCCGACCTCGATCCAGGCGAGCAGCACCAGGTCGGCGCGCCGGCCGAGGAAGGCCCAGGACGCCGCGCCCATGCCGAGGCCGAAGATGAAGAGCCCGACGGTCATGCTGTACCGGACGACCGCGCCGCCATAGAGGATGGTCGTCAGCTGCGCGAGGACCAGCTCGGCCGTCATGCTCGCAAAGGACATCACGAAGGCGATGGAGCCGAGGCGGCGCGGATCGCGCGGCACCGTCACATGTCGAGTTTGCAACAGCGCCCCTGGTGGTTGTCGCAGATGACCTTGTCGGGACCGCCTTTGCCCTTGTCACTATTGGCGTGGCACCCGCCGTAGTTGATGCTGACCATCCAGTAACCAGGCCCGCAGTCGCCATTGACGGCGAGGTCGACGTCTTTGCATGGACAGAGCGGGTTACCCGCGGCGCCGCACTGGGTTTTGTAGTTCAGGCACTTGATGTTACCGGTCGCGTCGTAGCCGACCATGATGTCGTCGTTGTTTGGACAGGTCTGCGCCCCGCAGATCGGGCGCCCGAAGGCGTCGGTACTCTTGGAGCCGCCGACCGTCGTGCCGGCGGCGTCGACGACCTGCCCCCCGAT
>JAYVWD010000767.1:0-2730 GCA_043786345.1 Pseudomonadota bacterium | reverse complement strand
CGCTCAGATTCGATCGAGGCACGATCCTCGTCCGCTCTTCGGGCGGCCTCGAGCCGGCACTCCTTCCGGGTGTCGTGTGGGATCACCGGGTTGGGGCTTGGCGCGCCCCCGCTCATCGCCTGCACGACATTCAGCGCGTGCTGGCCGAGGCAGACTCCACTCAAAAGGCAGCCATAACATTATCCTCGAGCCAACTAGGGTCCCCTTCCGGGAAATGGAAGCCGATCGATCTTCGCTCCTATCAGCAAGCGGCATTGGCCGCATGGGCCACCAATGGTCACCGAGGCATCGTCGTCCTGCCCACCGGTGCCGGCAAGACACGCCTCGCGCTCGCGGCGGCGGCAATGCTGCAAGAACGCACGTTAATCCTGGTGCCGACACGCGTCTTGCTCGGACAATGGGTCGCCCAGATTCGGGACTTCTATGATGGCCGGATCGGAGTTCTCGGCGACGGCGATCATACGATCGAGGATGTCACCGTCTCGACGTTTGCAAGCGGCTGGCGCTATATGACCGAAATCGGTCAAAGATTCGAGACCCTGATCCTCGATGAGGCTCACCATTTCGGGGATGCCGTTCAGGACGAAGCCCTTGAAATGTGCACGGCACGCTGGCGTCTCGGGTTGACGGCGACTCCAAGTGGCGACGATGGGGTCACCGGACGCCTTTCCGAACTCGTCGGCCCCGTGGTCTTTCAATTGAGCGTCGCCGACCTCGCGGGGACCTTTCTCGCTCCGCTCGAAAGTTTTTGCTGGCTTCTGCCGCTTACGACCTCGGAGCGCCTCGCCTACGGCCGGGACATGCAGGCCTTTCACCGGTTTTCGCTCGCCCTGCGCGAGACGATCCTCAATCCAACGTGGATGGACCTCGTCCGGATCGCGGCAAAGTCTCCTGAAGGGCGGGCGGCGATGACTGGATATCGGCGCGCCCACGCCATGGTGTCGCTGACGGAAGGCAAGACCAGCGCCCTGATCCAGCTCCTGACGCGTCATGCCGGGTCGCGCATCCTCGTCTTTACCGCCGACACGACGACCGCCTATCGCTTGTCGCGATTCCTCCTCGTCCCCGCCCTGACTGCCGACATCAAACGCGCGGAACGCGATGCGGTCATTGGCGAATTTCGCCGGGCGGCCCTTCCTGTCCTTATCTCATGCCGCGTTTTGAACGAAGGCGTGGACATACCGGACGCCGAAATTGCGATCATCCTCGGCGGAGCCAACGGCGACCGAGAACACGTGCAGCGCGTCGGCCGCGTCCTCCGACCGGCCGACGGCAAAGTCGCACGCGTCTATGAGTTGGTTGCCGAGGACACGTTCGAGGTTCGCCAAGCGCGCCGGCGAAACGAGGCGTTGAGTGGGTAGGTCGCCCGACAATCAGCGTGTGCTCCGCCCCGGATACCTCACGGAGGCAGACTATCCGTGGCTCGAGCGGCTCATCGAGGAAGTCACACGACTGGTGGGTCGCCGCCGCTCAGATGTTCTCCGCAGGCTCGGGGAGCCCTTTCCCTTTGATGCGCCCGAGCACAAATTGCGCCTGGCAAAAGATCAGCTCGTGAAGGCACTCATAACAGGTCCAGTCGGTGCGCCCGCACCAAGCGCCCTTCGCGCCGCCCTCTTCAAAGCCGCCGTGCCGTTCCTGGCCACGCCTGTGGACGGCAATCGCCCGGCGCTTGGAAGTTCGATTTTTCGGGCAATGGCCGTTCATGCCGCGACCGGTGAGCGCCTCGAGGGCGCCGACGTGAGGTCCCTTCTTCTCCAACGACTTTATGCCGATATTCCCGGCGAACGCATCATTGCAGGGCTTCCCCCGCATCTGACTCCGACCACCCTCGCGGTCGCCACGAATGAGGCGATCGTGGCGCGCTTTCTTAAGCGAGCTGACGAGGTTACGATCGACTTGCTGGGCGAGACGCGACGGGTCGTCAGGCAGGCCAAGCTTCGCGGCCTCCTCTGTACCGTTTCCAGAACCGACGAGGGGACGCGCCTCACCATCTCCGGACCCCTCGCGGTCATCCGCCGTACGAAGTACTACGGCCGTGCCCTGACCGAGCTGATTCCGTTCCTCGCCTGGTGTCCGCGTTTTGATCTCGTCGCCAGTTGTGTCGGCACGAACGGACCCTTTCGGGTTCAAGTACACAGTGGCGATCCCTTGCCGACGGCCCCGGCGAAGCCAACGTTCGACAGCCTGGTCGAGCAGCGCTTCGCGAAGGACTTCGGGAGAGCTACCGACGACTGGGACTTGGTACGCGAGCCCGAGCCGCTCGAAGTCCCGGTCGGCGACGGTCCGCCGCGACTCGTGTTTCCCGATTTCGCGGCGGTCGCACGAACTGATCCCCGGCGACGCTGGCTGATCGAGATCGTGGGCTTTTGGACGCCCCTCTACCTCGCGTCCAAGCTCGAGTCGCTACGCATCGCCGGCGCGGATAGGCTCATCCTTTGCATCGACGCACGCCTGGCTTGCGACGATGTCGAGCTCCCGGAGAACAGCATGATCCTGCGCTACACCCGTCGCATCGACGTCGAGGCCGTGCTCGAGGTCATGAATGGGTGAATCAATCCAACCGGCCAGGATGCGCCCCTTGAGAATTCCCGCCTAAGATGCCTTGATTTGCTTCAGCAACTCGACGGTCTTCCTCGAGATGAGCTCACCCGTGACGTACTGATGCAAGACGCTACCAATGAACGTCTGATACGGGATCCCGAGGCGCTCCGCCTCAGTCTTCAGCGCTGC
>JAYVWD010000766.1:0-10869 GCA_043786345.1 Pseudomonadota bacterium | reverse complement strand
ACGGAGGACGACCGTCTTGCAGCCCGCGCCCGCCACCTGACGACGACCGCCAAATCGGACGGCATGCGTTTCGTGCACGATGAAGTCGGTTACAACTTTCGTTTGGTCAACCTGCTCGCGGCGCTCGGGCTTTCCCAGCTGCGCCGCCTTCCGGCGACGCTCGAGCGCAAGCGCGCGATCTTCCAAAAATACAAGGACCTGTTGAGCCGGCCGGGGACGAACGACGCGGTCGCCGTTTTCGAGGACCCCCAGAGCCGTCAGGGGACCTTCACGCCGAATCACTGGCTCGTCAACGCCGTGTTCCAGACCGAGGCGCTGCGGGAACGGGCGCTCAAAATGCTGATCAGCGAAGGCATTCACGCGCGCCCGCTGTGGACGCCGATCCATCGGCAGCCGGCCTATCAGGCGCTGCTTTCGGAGCGGTCGCCGGAGAGCTTCCCGAACGCCGAGAAAATCTGGTCGACGGCGCTTTCCCTGCCGAGTTCGCCGCACCTTTCCGACGCCGACGTGGAGAGGATTGGAGCGCTGGTCGCCAAGGCCGTGATTCCATGACCACACCCCAAGTCATACCTTTTACCCGGATCCCGCAGATCGCCGTCCGCGTGGATGCGACGTTGAAGGACGGGCTCGAATGCCTTGCGGCAACGGGCTTGCTCATCTGCTGCGTCGTCGACGACCACTCGCGGATGCTCGGAATCTTCACCGATTCGGACGCCCGCCGCGCCTTGTTGCACGGGAAGGACACCTCGGCCCCGCTGCGGGACATCTTCAACGGGCAACCTGTCGTCTGCTTCGAGTCGATGAGTTTGGAAGAGATGAGCCGCGCCGCCAGCGTGTACAATGTTCAGCGAATTCCGGTCTTGAACGGCAAGCGGCAGATCGTGGGCCTTTACTTCGAGTCCAACGCCGACGCCTCCATCCTGGCGTCCGCGACCCCCCGGGGACCCTTGAAGGCGCCGAGCCGGCTCATGCCGAACCCCTACTTCATCCTTGCGGGCGGCCTCGGCACGCGCCTGCGGCCGGTCGTCGCCAATCTCCCGAAGCCCTTGGCGGTCGTGGGCGATCGGCCGATCCTCCAAACCGTCATCGAGCAGGCCTACCGCTCGGGATTCAATAATATCTTCGTCTCCGTGAATTACATGGCGGAGATGATCGAAGAGCACCTCGCCGACCAGATTTATCGGGACATGAACCTCAAGGTGACCGTGTTTCGCGAGTCCCGCCGGCTCGGGACCGCCGGATCGCTTTCCTACTTGAAGGAACACGCGACACGGTCGGTGGTCGTCTCGAACGCCGACATCATGACCAACCTTGATTTCTCCCGGCCCCTCGATTTTCACGAGCGCGAAGAGAGCGACGTCACGATCCTCGTGCGGCGCTACGAGACCAAAGTTCCCTACGGCGTCGTCGACCTCGACGGCCATACGGTTCTCGGGATGCGCGAAAAACCCACCCAGGCCTGGACCGTCGCCGCCGGGATCTATGTGCTGTCGCTGCGGGCACTGGCGCTGGTGGAGGCGGAGACCTTTCTCGACATGCCGGACCTGATCAAGCTGTGCATGCGTAAAAATATGCGGGTCCAGTCCTTTCTGATGTCGGACTATTGGCTGGACATCGGGCGTCCTGACGACTTCCTGCGAGCGAATCAGGACTATCAGAATATCTTCGAGCGCTGATTGGATGACGAGAATGCCGAGCGGACTTCGAGAGCTGAAGCGGGCCCTGGTGACGGGCGCGGACGGTTTTATTGGCAGCCACCTCGTCGAGCGCCTGGTGGCGGGCGGGGTCGAAGTGACGGCCCTATGCCTTTATAACTCCTTCAATTCCTGGGGTTGGCTCGACCATTACGCCGCGGCCATGCCGAAGAACCTCAAGATCGTCCTCGGCGACGTGCGCGACCCGTTCTTTGTCGACGGCCTCGTCGCGGGGCACCAGACGGTATTTCACCTCGCGGCGCTCATCGCCATTCCCTATAGCTACGTCGCGCCGAAAAGCTACATCGACACCAATGTGAGCGGTACGGTCAACGTCCTCGAGGCCTGCCGCAAGCACGGCGTCGAGCGCCTCGTTCATACCAGCACGTCCGAGGTCTACGGCACCGCCCGCTTCGCGCCGATCACCGAAGACCATCCCTTACAGGGCCAGTCCCCGTATTCGGCCTCGAAGATCGGGGCCGACAAGATGGTTGAGGCCTACCATGCCTCCTTCGCCCTCCCCGCCGTGACCTTTCGTCCGTTCAACACCTACGGCCCGCGGCAGAGCGCGCGCGCCGTCATCCCGACCATCATCACGCAGGCGCTCGCGGGCGTCCGGGAGATCGCTCTTGGCAGCCTGACCCCGACTCGGGACATTACCTTCGTCGATGACACCGTCGAAGGCTTTCTCGCGGCCGCGTCGACGGCGGGAGTCGAGGGGCGCGTGCTCAACGGCGGCACCGGGCGGGAAATCTCTGTCGGCGATCTGGCGCAGACGATTCTGCGGCTGATGCATTGCGACGCCCGGATCGTCAGCAAAAACGAGCGCGTGCGGCCGGCGGGCAGCGAGGTCGAACGCCTGATGTCGTCGACCAAACGCATGCAGGAAGCGACCGGCTGGGTAGCGAAGCATTCGCTCGCGGACGGTTTGACGAAGACGATCGAATGGTTCTCCAAAAACGGCGACACCCGGAAGAGCGGTCTCTACGTCGTTTAATCAGCGGGGTGTCGATGCGCCGGCGGCTTTATATACTCGGAACAGGCGGCCTGGCGCGCGAACTCGCGATGCTGGCCGAGCAGGTAAATGCCCAGGAGCCGCACTGGGACTTCGGTGGCTTCATTACTCAGGATCGCTCCGAGTTGGGAAAAGACCTGGGAACCGGCAAGATCATCGGTGACGACGCCTGGCTGCTGGATCAGAAGCTGCCTGCCGACATCGTCATCGGCATCGGCACTCCGGCCGTCCGGCGCAAAGCGGTCGCGCCATATATCACGCATAAAGATCGCTTTTCATTCCCTAACCTGGTCCATCCGTCCGCGACCCTTGACGTTCGTCGGGTCGCGCTCGGGGTTGGCAATGCCGTCACCGCGGGATGCATTTTTACCTGCGACATCCGGGTCAAAGACTTCAACGTATTCAACTTGAACGTCACGATCGGTCACGACTGTCGCTTCGGCAGTTACAACGTCGTGAATCCCGGCGCCAATGTCTCGGGGGAAGTGATCGTCGGCGATGACGTCCTCTTCGGAACGGGCTGTCAGATCCTTCAGGGACGATCCGTCGATTCGGGCGCGACGATCGGCGCCGGCGCCATGGTTCGGACGGATGTCTCCGGCGGGCAGACAGTCGTGGGCGTCCCCGCCATTCCGATCGTCACGCGCCCGAGAGTCAATTGAAGACGGCGATTCTGACCTTTGTCTACGCCGCAGTCGCCGGCTACTTCGACGAGTTCTGCGCCTCGATCGCGGCGCAGACCGACCGCGATTTCGAGCTGCTCATTTTCTGTGACGGTTGGCGGCCGCCGCCGTCGACACTGGCCCTCCTTACGGGGATCACTCACCGCCAGATCGACGTGCAGGGAACGCCAGGGTCGATCCGCAAACAAGGCCTCAATTCCGCGCTAGACTGGGGTTTCGAGGGTCTGGTCCTAGCCGACTCTGACGACGTCCACGGCACGACCCGTGTCGCGGTTTCCAAGAGGATCCTCAGCCAGAGTTCGATCGTCGTCAACGAGCTGATTCTATTCGAGAACGGTATTCCGGAGGGCCGTAAGGCCTTTGGCGAGCGCCTCCTGCCGGAGCAGCGGATCACGGCGCACGATCTCCGGGACAAAAACTGCATCGGCTTGAGCAACGCGGCGCTCCGGGGGTCGGACCGCGTGCGGCTCACGATCGCCAGCGTTCCCGATGAGAATCGCGTGTTCGACTGGTGCTTCTTCGCCCACTTGTTGGAGATGAACGTGGAGGCCCGATATACGCGTGAGGCCCAGACCTGGTACCGGCAACACGACCACAATCTGGCGGTCCTGGAACGCTTCCCGGACCCCCAGATCAAGCTTGCGATCGAGATAAAAATCGAGCAGTATCAAGCTCTTGTTCATTTTTCTACCTGGTATTCCGATCGTGAACGGGAGTTTCGCGAGATTCTCCGCCGCTGGGGCGATGACGCAGAATTTCGCGACCGCTATGCGCGCGCGGTCAGAAGTAACGCCCGCGACGGCGCCTTTTGGTGGGAACCCTTCATAGTCATCGAGGATTGAAGCATGCAAATCGGGAAAAAACGGATCGGTAATTTCGCGGAGCCTTACATCATTGCCGAGCTGGGCGCCAATCATAACGGCGACATGCAGCTCGCGAAACGCCTGATCGACCAGGCGAAGGAGATGGGTTGTGACTGCGTCAAGTTCCAGTCCTGGACGAAGGACTCGGTGTTCTCCAAGAAAGTTTACGAGGAGAACACCTTTCTGGCCGACGACTATCGAAACCGGAAGGACCATACGCTCGAGAGCATCGTGACCGCTTACAGCATGTCCGAGAGCCAGCTGCGAGATATGGCGGCTTACTGCGTCAAGGTCGGCATCGACTTCTCGAGCACGCCCTTCTCCCCGAAGGAGACCGATTTCCTCGTCGACGGCCTCAAGGCGGCGTTCGTCAAGGTCGCCTCGATGGACCTCAACAACTACCCTTTCCTCGATTACATCGCCCGCAAGAGGCGCCCGATCGTCCTGTCGACCGGGCTCAGCACGCTCGGCGAGATCGATCGCGCCATCGAGACGATCGAGAAGACCGGCAATCGCGACATCGCGATCCTGCACTGCGTCGCCGACTACCCGCCCGATGACGAAGCCGTGAACCTCAACAACATCGATATGCTGCGGGCGAACTACCCGGATTATCCGATCGGTTTCTCCGACCATTCCCTCGGAACGGCCATCCCCATCGCGTCCTTCGCCAAGGGCATCTGCGTCCTCGAGAAACATTTCACGCTCGACAAGTCGATGCCCGGCTGGGACCACAAGGTCTCGGCGACGCCGGACGAGATGCGCGAAATCGTCGAGGCCGGCCGGCGGATCCACACGGCGCTCGGCTCATACCGCCGCACGATCGGCGCCGGTGAGCAAGGGCGCAAGCCGGCTTTCCGTCGCAGCATCGTCACGACGCGGCCGATCAAGGCCGGCCAGAAGATCGAGCGGGGCGACCTGGACTTCAAGCGTCCCGGGACCGGAATCGAGCCCGGCAATACGGAAATGGTGGTCGGACGGGTCGCCAAGCGCGACATCCCATTCGATCACATCCTGTCGAACGAGGATTTCTAAAGGAGGCGTGGTGAAAGTCGTCATCATCGTTCAGGCTCGGATGACGTCGACGCGGCTGCCCGGCAAGATCCTGAAAACTGTCCTCGGCAAGCCCTTGTTGCAGTATCAGATGGAACGCCTCCGTCGCGTGCGTGCGGCGGATGACTTCGTCATCGCGACCACGACCAATGCGACGGACGACGTGCTGGTGGACCTTTGCGGGAGAGAAGGCGTCCCGGTCTTCCGCGGCTCGGAGCTCGACGTCCTGGCGCGGTTTGCCGGCGCGGCCGAGACGGCGCGCGCCGACGTGGTCGTGCGCATCAACTCCGACTGCCCGATCTTTGATCCGGCGGTTTCGGACCGGGTCATCCGGCATTACCTGGACCACTCCGATCGGCTCGATTACGTCTCGACGTCGCTCAAAGAGAGCTTTCCGTTCGGCTACCACACCGAGGTGGTCTCGGGCGAGGTCCTGGCCATCGCCCACCGGGAGGCGCGGGACCCTTATGAGCGGGAGCACGTGACGCCGTTCGTTTATCGGCATCCGGAGCGGTTTCGTCTGGAGAACTATGGGCAGGACACGGATCAGACGCGATACAAGGTCGCCGTCGATACGCCCGAGGATTTCGCGCGGATCACGGCGATTCTCGAGGGCTTGTACCCGGGCAACCCGGTGTTCGGTCAAGACGAGCTCATCCCCTTTATGGATCGCGCCGGTCTAGCCTAGGACCGTGATGCCGCGTCTCGATGAAGCTGCGACTTGTGTCGTGCGACTTCGGAAACTGCTTCTATGCGATTCGAATCGGATTATTGTGAACACTGGCGACGTCCTGGCGATACGTCGCCACACGAGGCCTAACCAGGATTCGGAGTGCTGGCTGCTCGAGAAGCCCGAATTGCGCCGCTCGCACCACTTCGTCAAGGCGTCGTCTGCAAGACATGCCGATGAACATGCCCGATCACCCGGTCCATCCCGGCTTCCGTCAGGTCGTGGTAGCTCGGCAAATTGACCGCCCGCTCAAAGAGCCCGTAACTGACGGTGTTCTTCGGTTCGATCTTGAACATCGGCAGGCTGCTGAGCGGCCAAAAGAAGACGCGCCCATCGATATTGTCGGCCTTGAAGGCGGCGAGCAACACCTCGCGGTCGAAATACGCGCCTTCGTTCGCCACGACGGTCGGCATCCAGAAGCTATTTGTGGTCCCCGCGTACTCCGGGTTCATCGCGACCGGCAGGTCGGCGAGGTGCTTCTTGTAATACGCGAAGACCCGCCGCTTGCCGGCCACGAGCTCTTCGATCCGCTCCATCTGCGCGCAGCCGATCGCCGCTTGCAGGTTGGACATCTTGTATTTGAAGCCGACCATGTCCGGCCAGAATTGCTTCGTCTGGTGCTTCGCGCGGCCGTGGTTGCTGAGCGTCAGGACTTTTTCGTAGAGGCGTGCATCGTTCGTGATGAAGGCGCCGCCTTCGCCCGTCGTCATGGTCTTCGTGCCGTGAAAGGAGAAGGTGCCAAAGGCGCCGACCGTCCCCGCGTGTTTCCCGTGCCAGAATGAGCCGAGCGCCTCGGCGGAGTCTTCGATGACCGGTAGCCCGTGCTTGGCGCCGATCGCGGTCAAGCGCTCCATGTCGCAGAGGTTGCCGTAGAGATGCACGGCGATGATCGCCTTGGTCCGGGACGTGATCGCGGCTTCGACCCGCTCCGGGTCGAGGCACCACGTATCCGGGAGCACGTCGACAAAGACCGGCTTCGCGCCCAGATAAGTGACGGGCGCAGTGGAGGCGATCCAATTGATATCCCCGAGGATCACTTCATCCCCGGGGCCGATCCCGAGAGCGGCCATTCCCAAGTGCAACGCGCCGGTGCAACTCGACGTCGCGATCGCGTATTGGGCGCCGGTGTATTTGCTGAACATTTGTTCGAAGCGGGCGATGTATTCGTAGCAGCGCTCGCCCCAGCCATTGCGGGCAGCGTCGGCGACGAGCTCCACCTCGCGCTCCGTGATCGACGGCTTGGTGTAGTAGATCCGCTCGTTCTTCATGCGATCACCAACTCGGGAACGGCCGTCACGAATTTCCCTCCCCACTCACGGATATAGCTCAGTTGCCCGGCGACCTCGTCTTTCAGGTTCCAGGGCAGGATCAGCACGTAATCCGGACGATCACGTTTCAATGTCGCTTCATCGACGATCGGGATCCGGCTTCCCGGCATGAACTTCCCTTGCTTCGCGGGATTCCGGTCGACGACGTAGGGAACGAGATCGGCGCGGATACCGGCGAAGTTCATCATGGTGTTGCCTTTGGCGGCCGCGCCATAGGCCGCAACCCGTTTTCCCTTCTGCGCGCCGTCCAGGAGAAACGCGAGCAGCTTCATCTTGATGTGCTGCGCCCGCGCCTGAAACCCCTCGTAAAAGCGGAGGCTGCGCATCCCGGCCGACTCCTCGCGGGCGAGAGTCCCACGGACCCGCTCATCGACCGGCCGTGGCGTCGCATCGGTGCGCTGCGCGAAGACCCGAAGGCTGCCGCCGTGGGTCGGCAACGCTTCGACGTCGAAGATCCTGAGGCCGTTCGCTTCGAAGATCCGCTGAACGGCCGTGAGCGAGAGGTAAGAATAGTGCTCATGGTAGATCGTGTCGAATTGGTCCAGCTTCATCAGGTTTAACAGGTGAGGGAATTCGAAGGTTGCAACGCCGTTGGGCTTGAGCAGGATCGCGAAGCCGCGGACGAAGTCGTTGATGTCCGGGACGTGCGCCAGGACGTTGTTCGCCGCCATCAGATCCGCCTGTTTGCCGCGGCTGGCGAGCTCTTTGGCCTGTGCGGTGCCGAAAAACTCTTCGATGATTTCGAGGCCCTTGGCGCGCGCCGCCTCGGCTGTTCCGTGGGTCGGCTCGATGCCGTAGCAGGGAATGCCCCGGCGCTTGACGTACTGCAGGAGATACCCGTCATTGGCGGCGACCTCGACGACCGTGCTCGACGCGTCAAGGGCGAAGCGCTCGGTCATCTTTACGACATAGCGGTCGGCATGCTCCAGCCAGCTCGCCGAAAACGAGCTGAAGTAGGCGTAGTCGGCGGAGAACATCTGCGCGGCGCCGACGAAGTCCTCGGTCTGGACGAGCCAGCAGCGGTCGCAGACCAGGACCTTGAGCGGATACCAGGTTTCCGGGCCTTGCATGGCTTCGCGCGTCAGATAGGAGTTCGACGGCGGCGAGCTGCCCAGGTCGATCAGGGTGTGCGCGAGTTCATGGTGGCAGCTACGGCATTTCATGGTGTCGTGATTCCGTTGAAGGACGGGTCGATCAAAGGGTGGCCGCGATCCCGCTCCGACATCTCGGCGATCTCGAGGGGCCAGTCGATGGCGAGGCGTGGGTCTTTGGCGTTGAGCGCGGCTTCCGCGCCCGGCTCGAAATATTCCGTGTGAAGATAGAGAAGTTCGGCGTCCGGAGTGAGCGCCTGAAATCCATGGGCAAAGCCCTCGGGGATATAGAGACTCACCTGATTGTCCGCGCTCAACACCTCGCCGTGCCAATGCAGGAAGGTAGGCGAGTCTCGGCGGACGTCGACCGCGACGTCGAAGACTTTGCCGCGAATGCAGGTGACGACTTTGATTTCCGCGAAAGGCGGGCGTTGAAAGTGCATCCCGCGAACGGTGCCGGGCTCTGCCGTCATGGTGTGGTTCATTTGCGCGAGGGGGCGTGTCAGGCCGAGCTCCTGAAACTCTCGCGCGCAGAAAAAGCGGCTGAAGAATCCGCGGCTATCCCGGAGAGGGCGCCGCCCGATCGAATAAAGGCCAGCGAGGGGGGCCGGCTTGAAGTCGAAGCGCTCCGTCATGGCTCGAGACGCTCGTTTTGGTACGCCTCGATCTGGCGGTTGGTGAAGGCGCGCAGGTCCGGATGCCGCTCATGGCGGGCTTTGTACCACGCGACCGTCTCACGGAGCGCGCGGTCCAGGCTCCAGATCGGCCGCCAGCCGAGCCGGGTGCTGGCCTTGGAGCAATCGAGCTTGAGCGAGTGGGCTTCGTGGGGCCGCGCGCCTTGGTCGAGCTGCCACCCTGCCTTGTCGCCCCAAAACCGCGCCGCATGGTCGATCACGGCCGAAACCGGCTGGACGTCCGCGTCGCGGGGGCCGAAATTCCAGCCTTCCGCGAACGCCGCGCGCTCGCGGTGGAGCTGCTGGCAAAGGATCAGGTAGCCCGAGAGCGGCTCCAGCACGTGCTGCCATGGCCGGGTCGCCAGAGGGTTCCTGACCAGGAGCTCCTCGCCGGCCATGAACGCCCGCACCGCGTCGGGGATCAGGCGATCCCTGGCCCAATCGCCGCCGCCGATGACGTTGCCGGCGCGGGCGGAGGCCAGCGCCACGCCGGCGTCTTTCAGGAACGAGCGGCGATAGGCGGACGTCACGAGCTCGGCGCAGGCCTTGCTGCTGCTATAAGGATCGTGCCCGCCCATCGGATCGATCTCGCGATAGCCCCAAGGCCACTCGTTGTTCTCGTAGCATTTATCCGTCGTGACGTTCAGGACCGCTTTGACCGAGGGCGTTTTGCGAACGGCCTCGAGCGCGTGAACCGTTCCGAGGACATTGGTCGCGTAAGTTCCGGCTGGATCGGCATAGGAGTCGCGGACCAGGGACTGGGCCGCCATGTGGATGACGATCTCAGGCGCGGCCTTCTGCATCGCCGCGGCGATCGCGGCGGGTTCCCGGATGTCGCCGCGAACGTCGCTCGCGATGAGGCCGCTCAGCGCGCAGTCCGCGAAGAGGGCGGGCGTCGTCGGCGGCTCCAGGCTGAAACCCGTGACGCTCGCCCCGAGATTATGCAGCCACAACGAGAGCCAGCTTCCCTTAAAGCCCGTATGACCCGTAAGGAAGACCCGGCGGTTTCGCCAGAAGGCAGGATCGATCACCAGGCTTTCCAAGGTGCTTTCCCGCTGTTCCAGAGATTTTCGAGGAGTTTCTTTTCGCGTAGGGTATCCATCGGCTGCCAGAAGCCATCGTGCCGGTATGCGGCTAACTCACCATCGCGGGCGAGCTTGGTGAGGGGCTCCCGCTCCCAGGTCGTATCGTCGTTGGCGATAAGGTCGATGACTTTGGGCGACAGGACGAAAAAGCCGCCGTTGATCCAGCTGCCGTCCCCGTCCGGCTTTTCCTGGAAGTGGCTGACAAAGTCTCCGTCCTCGAATTTCAGCGCGCCGTAGCGGCCGGGCGGGCGGGTTGCCGTGAGGGTCGCCATCTTGCCGTGGTCGCGGTGAAATTTGACGAGCCGGGTGATGTCCACGTCGCCGAGGCCGTCGCCATAGGTGAAGCAGAAGGCCTCCTCGTCCTTGAGGTACTCGCGCACCCTCAAGAGGCGCCCGCCCGTCATGCTGTGCTCGCCGGTATCGACGAGGGTGACGCGCCAGGGCTCGGACTTGTTTTGATGGACGTTCATGTCTTTGTTCGCCATGTCGAACGTCACGTCCGACATGTGAAGCCAGTAGTTCGCGAAGTATTCCTTGATCACGTAGCCCTTGTAGCCGCAGCAGATGATGAAATCGTTGATTCCATGCGCGGAGTACAGCTTCATGATGTGCCAGAGGATCGGCTTGCTGCCGATCTCGATCATAGGCTTCGG
>JAYVWD010000765.1:0-3119 GCA_043786345.1 Pseudomonadota bacterium | reverse complement strand
GAGAACAAGCGCCGCGAAGAGCAGTACGCCAAGGAGTTCGAGGAAAAGGAAACGCTCTTCTCCTACGCCATCCCGAACGACCCCTCGCTCCGGCTCGGCACGGGCAAATCCCGCGGCGGCAAGGTGACCTCGCTCCCGCGCCTCCTCGCCGGGGCCCTCGACGCGAAGCCCAAGAGCCCGCAGGAAATGCAGGACGAGAAGGAGGACGCCGACTCCGCCGTCTTCGAGAACTTCCTGCTGCGCAGTCCCGAGCAGGTCTGCACGGCCGGCCTCTCGTACTCGCTCAACCCGGAAGGCTCGGGCTTCGCCGGCATCGAATACATGCCGCCGCCGCTGCCGATGGACGACCCGCTGATGCGGATGCTCCTCTTCATCGAAAACAACCCGAGCCCGATCTACCTGACCGAGGACGAGCCGACGCTCGCCCTGGCCGATCCCGAGCACGGCGGCGGCGACGCGCCGCCGACCGTGGAAAACAACGGCCGCGTCGAGGGCGAGAGCGACGAGCCCGACTACGGCGGCCCCTACGGCGCCATCATGAAAAAGGCCCGCAAAGCCGAGGTCCCGCTCCACGAGCTCACCGCCGCGTTCAGCGACAAGAAGGCCTCGCAGTATTCGCCCGGCCACGTCCAGAAGCTCGCGGCCTTCTTCCGCGCCCTCGAAGAGGCCGCCGTCGGCTTAAAGAAGGACTGCCTCGGCAAAGGCAACCGCTGGACCGAGGTGAAGCAGATCAACGGCGAGCTCAACCTCGTCGGCTGCATCACGCCGAAGGGCACGCGCACTGGCATCGGCGCCACCGTCACTGGCGAGGCCTTCCCCTGGGCCGGCCAGTTCACCCTGCAGAACTTCGACCCGAAGAACGACCTGGCCGTCCAGCTCGCCCTCGACACCTCCGACATGGCGCTCCACCTCACCGCCCTCAAGGGCGAAAAACCCGTCAAATTCGGCCCCGAGCTCACCTACGACGCCACCGGCCCGGCCGTCGCCCTCAACTTCAACGTCCCCGAGGAGCACCTCGGCAAGTGGGGCGAGTACGACGTCTACGAATGGCACGGCGACGGCGGCAAGCTCAAGATGATCGGCCACAGAAAGGGCGGCGTGCCCGTGGACGAACGCAGCTACTACGCCGACGGCTCGCTCGCCGGCCACGTCACCTTCGAGGGCGGGCACCTCACCTCTTACCGCGAGTGGTTCGAGAACAAGATCCCCGCCGAGGAAACCTTTTTCGACAAGGGCGGCAACATGCACGGCGCGCGCCGCTGGTGGCACAAGACGGGCCGTCAGGCCGGCGAGATCACCTACGCTAACGGCCGGCCCGACGGCGACATGGCGATGTGGTACGACGCCGGCAAGCTCGGCGTCCGCGCCACCTACAAAAAAGGCGAGATGAACGGCGACGTGAAGTGGTTCTACGAGGACGGCGGCGCGCTCTACGAAGGCCGGTTCAAGGACGACAAGCCGGACGGCACGGTCAAGGTCACCCTCGCCAACGGCGTCGTCGTGAGCGAGCGCACCTTCAAAAAAGGCGAGCCCGAGGGCACCTGGGTCACCTACGACGCCAACGGCAAGCCCGCGCAGGAGTTCAGCTTCAAAAAGGGCCAGAAGGAGGGCAAAGCCATCCTCAAGTACCCCAACGGCGAGCCGGCGGTCGAGCTCGTGTGGAAGGACGGCCAGCTCGAGGGCGCCCTCAACTCCTACTTCCAGGGCGGCCAGATGGCCGCGACGTGCACCTATGAGCACGACCGCCTGGTCGCGTTCGTCCGCTACCACAAGACCGGCGAGCAGGCCATGGACGGCAAGGTCCTCGACCAGGAAAAGGGCCTCGGCCAGTTCACCACCTTCCGCGTCAACGCCACGCCGATCGTGAGCTGCGGCCTGGACAACTGGGAGCCGAAGGCCTGCCGCGTCTTCAACGACAAAGGCAAGGAGCTGCCGCTGCCGACCTACAAGACCCTGGTCGCCAACATCGAGGCCTCGAGCGGGACCGACGAGGACGGCCGCAGCACCGGCAAGAAGATGAAATGGCGCCCCGAGAAGTGCGGCGGCTATGAGATGAAGCTCAACTTCGACCCGCTCATCGACTACGGCCAGGACCTCATCACCGTCGACATCAGCACCAAGCAGGCGTGCAAGGGCGAGGACCTGGCCGAGGTGCTCTACTGCTCGATCACGCTCGAGGGCGGCAAGCTCCGGACGGACCCGTGCAGCATGGCGGGCGGCGACGAGGGCGACCTGCAAGACATCATCACCGAGATGGACGGCGGCGACCCGCGGCCCCCCGGGAACGGCGACGAGGCCGCGCCTCCTCGGCAGAACATCGTGAAAACGCCGGGGAAACCGGCGGCACCCGGCGACGACCCCTGGGCCCCCGACAATGAAGGTTACGGCCCGGCGCCGGGCGACCAGCAGGCCGCCGAGGACTCCCCGACCGACGACGACCAGCCGATAGACGACCAGGACGTGGCGCCGCCGCCGCTGACCAAGGGCGGGAAAAAGCCGCTGCCGGCCCACCACTGAGCGCCGGTAAACCCGCATGAAAAAAGCCCCGGACCGCGCGCGGTCCGGGGCTTTTTAAGGCGGCCGCGGGATCAGTCCACCGTCACGCGGAAGGACGCGAGGTTGACGCCGAACTCGCCCTCGGTGGTCTTGCCCTTTTCGATGCCGGAATGGGCCTGCTTCGCCGTCGTGCTGGTGTTGGCGAAGTAGACGCCGCCGACGTAGCTGAAGTTCTTCGCCAGCGGCACGACCAGATTGGCCGTGACGACCACCTTGACGGTGCTGTCATCGGTCTTCTGCGGCACGACGACGCCGCCGACCCGCGTGTTGTCGTTCGAGTCCTTATGCATCATCGAGTCGACCTTGAGGCCGAGCTCTGCCGTCATCGTCCCGACCTTCGGGTACGCCTTGACGAATAGGCCGATAGTCGTGGCGTTGTCGGCGTCTTTGGGCTTGTCCACGGCGAGCGTGTTGAGGCCGAGGTCGGCGCCGAGCTCGACGAAGTCCGCGGCCAGCATGTAGCTGGCCGATACGACCTTCGTCGCCGCGAACGGCGAACAATAGAAGTTGAAGTCGCCGTAGCTGATCTCGGCGTAGGACAGGTCGAGGTTCGACGTGTTGAG
>JAYVWD010000764.1:0-2170 GCA_043786345.1 Pseudomonadota bacterium | reverse complement strand
TCGCAGGTGGCCGCGGCTTACCGCGTGGGGCCTGCGCTGGTGCAGGACACGCTCATCCGCGAGGTCCTCTGACATGCCGAAGTCTCAAGGGCTAAGAAGTGCGACCACGTCCACGGACGAGGCGGCGCGGCGGGCCGTGTCGCAGGTGGCCGCGGCTTACCGCGTGGGGCCTGCGCTGGTGCAGGACACGCTCATCCGCGAGGTCCACTGACATGACGGTTTCCGCAAGCACCATCACGCAACGCCTGGCCGAGAGCGCCCGCGCGCTGGAAGCCCGCCTCGGCGCCAAGGTCCCCGATCTGCTGGTCGTCCTCGGCTCCGGCTTCAAAGGCTTCGAGGCCGCGCTCGCGGTGGAAAAGACCCTGGAATTGGCGGAGATCCCGCACTTCCCGGTACCGGCCGTCGAAGGCCACGGCGCGGCGCTCGTCGTCGGTACGGCGCGCGGCCGCCGCGTCGCCGTCCTGACCGGGCGCGTGCACCTGTACGAAGGGTTCTCGCCCGACGAGGTCGTCTACCCGCTGCGCGCCGTAATCGCCGCCGGCGTCGCCAAGGTGATCCTGACCAACGCCTCGGGCAGCGTCGACCCGGGCGTCCGCCCCGGCACCGTGCTCCTGGTGAACGACCACCTCAACCTCACCGGGCGCAACTGCCTCGCCAGCGCCGACGCCCGCGCGCTCGGCACGGTCTTCGTCGACATGGTCGCGTGCTACGACAAGGCCTGGCGCGAGGCCCTCAAGAACGCCGCGCCCGGGATGACGGTCGACGGCATCTATGCCGGCCTTCTCGGGCCGAGCTACGAGACCCCCGCCGAGACCGCGATGGTCGGCCGGCTCGGCGCGCACGTCGTCGGCATGAGCACCGTCCTCGAGGTCATCGCCGCGCGCCAGCTCGGCGTCAAGGTCGTCGGCCTGTCTTTCGTCTCGAACTTCGCCGGCGGCCTGAGCGACGCCGTCAACCACGGCGAGGTCTTAAGCTCCGGCATCCAGCACAAGTCCAAGCTCCACGAGCTCCTTCTGAAAGCCATCGAGGTCGCCCCGAAATGACCAGTATCCGGCAAGACGTCAACTACACGCCGCTCTTCGACGCGGCCCGGATCGCCGCCCGCATCAAGGAGCTCGGCGCGCAGATCACCCGCGACTTCAAGGGCGAGCCCGTCGTCTGCGTCGGCGTCCTCAAGGGGGCGTTCATCTTTCTGGCCGACCTGGTCCGCGCCATCGACCTGCCGTTGACCGTCGAATTCATCGGCGTCGCCAGCTACTCCGGGACGGAGTCGACCGGGCGGGTGCGGCTCACCCTCGACCTCTCCGCCGACATCAAGGGGAAGAACGTGCTGCTCGTCGAGGACATCGTCGACACCGGCCACACGATCGATTACCTGCTCGATACGCTCAAGGTCCGCGAGCCCAGGTCCCTCAAGGTCGCGTCTTTCCTGTCGAAACCGGAAGCCCACCAGATGCATCACAAGCTCGACTACGTCGGCTTCGAGATCACCCGTGAGTTCGTCATCGGTTACGGCCTGGACCTCGACCAGTATTACCGCAATCTTCCGTTCCTCGGCCAAGTAAAGCCTTGATGTTTAGGTTCTCCCCCTGCTTATCCCGGCAGTTCACCCGTTACTTCTTGGTGGTGTTCTGCGGGGCTTTGCCGTCGGCGCCGACGGGAGCCGGGCCCTCCGCGGACATGCGCTTCAGGTCGGCCATGAGGCGGTTGATCTTCTCGAGGCTCGACCGGATACGAGTCAGACGGTCGCCAAATCCTTCGGCATCCGGGCGCTTCGTGTGCGGGCTGCCCGTGACCTTGCCTTCGAGATGGCTGACGTAAAGGGGCTCGCGTCCACGCGCAAACTCGCCTTCGGTCGCCTTCTTCTTGCGGAAGGAGGCCAGGTCGACCACGGGGGCCTGGTCGTTGGAATCAGAGGGCTTCTTGTCGGAATCGTTCGAGGATTTCATGGTTCGGCACCCGCTTTTCAACAGTTCAACATCAGTATCAGCCAACAGCAGCAACAACAACTCGTTCTTGATTGAAGGGTGCAGCAGCCCCAGGCGGGACGCTCCTGCGCGGATCGGTCTATGCAAGGTGAGGGCCTGGGGGAGGAGGAAAGGAAATGGCCGGAAGGAATCCGAAGGCCTCAAAGGACGAGGCCGATCAGTCAGTTCTTGATGCGGTACGA
>JAYVWD010000763.1:0-14012 GCA_043786345.1 Pseudomonadota bacterium | reverse complement strand
GATCGCGTGGGTCCGTTGCGACCGGAACGTCAACCCCTTTTAGTTTCGTCATTTCTACCGGGATCGCCGGCGCCTCGTCAAACCGCCACGCACCGCGCCGGGCTGGCGGACACAACCGCGTCCGGAAGCCCACGGTGTCAAGCGGGAAATCGGGGATATTCCCCAGTAAAATCAATGTTTTCGTTTGGGCTAAAAGGAGTCCAGGGCCGGCATGAGGGCCTTCCCTTCAAGGCACGCCTGCAGGTAGATCGCGAGCCCCAGGTCCCCGGTCCAAAGCGTAAAACGCCGCATGCCAATCGCGGCCAGGTTGCGGCGCGACTGCCCGATGGCGTGCATCGCCATTTGCCGCGCCCGGCCCAACCAGAGCGGGTCGCCCGTCCGCTCGAACAGGGTCAGGAGGGCCATGCCGTTGCCGTCCGTGCCGTGGCAGAAGCAGGCGCCTTTTTTCAGCGGCCCCGCCGTCCAAATCAGCTCCCCCGCGTCCAGGAGCAGCTGGTCGAGGGCGCGGTCCTGCCCCGCCGGCAAGCGCGTCAACGACATCAAAAATCCGGGGGCCCCATGGCACCACTGAAGCAGCGTCGGCGCGCGCGCCGGGACCGCGGCCGTCCCGCGCCAGGCCGGCCAATTGACGAGGCCGCCCTCCCGCACAGCGAGCATCGTCGTCGTCCGGACGATCCGCGGGATCAGCGCCTCCCGCCGCGCCTCGGGCAGATGCGCCCTGCCGCGGAGCAGCGCGAAGGCATTGCCGACGAAGCCGTGCCCGGCGCCGAGGTAAATGCCGACGTTTTGATAGAGGTCCTGCGTCCAGATATGGCAATCCAGGTGGTCGCTCCAGGCCCACTCGTCCCAAAGCCGGTCGGCATTCCGCACATAGAGCTCGCGCCAGCGCGCCTCGCCCGTCGCTTCGAACGCAAAAAGCGCGGCGAGCATGGTGCCCGGCGACCCCCAGAGCAGCTCCCAGGTGGGATTCGCGCAATTGTCGGCGACGACCTCATACAGGCGATCGGCAGCAACCTGGCGCTGCGGCGCCGGCCCCCGCAGCATCAGGCCTAAGAGCAGCGCGGACCGACCCACGAACCACGAGGGCACGACGGCCTCGGTATCCGGAAGGCTCATGTAGTCCGCATAAGCCGCCGACCAGAGGCCTTCGTAGGAGCGCGAAAGCGTCGCGGCCTTTTTGCCCGCCAGGTGCTCGAGACCCCAGATCACGCCGGCGGCGCCCAAATAAAGCGTCTTGTTGGGTACGGACCCCGCCGGCGTGTCGTCGCGCGGGTGATGCGCCCACCACCCGCCGCGCGCGTGGGCGGCCTCGGTATCGGCGATGATCGCCGCGATCTCCTGCTGCGCCTGGCTCGCGTCCCAACGCGAGTTTGCGAGCGGTTCGTGGCGGTCGGCGGCGAAAAGCATCGGACAGGTCCCCATGAGTCTTGGCGATAGCCAAAGGGTATCACCTCGTCCGCCTTTTCTATTATGCCCGGGCGCCGCCAAACCCTATGGTCGGCTCGCGGATCAACCCGGGAGGAGACTTCATGAAATCAGCCTTCATCGCCATGGCAGTCCTGGCGGCCGCGCCGGCCGCGCTCGCGGGTTCGGGGCCTTTGGGCAACGCGCCAGCGCCGGCCGCCCCCCGAGACTTGCGGCGGGATGCCGGTCGGCTATCACGAGTTCGCCGTGTTCGGCGCGGACGCGGTCTACATCTCCCCGGCGCTGCGCGTGCCGACGGAGCGCTGATCGGCGGAGCGCCGACGATCACCCCCCCCGGCCGGGACCTCACTCCTCCGGCGGGATCGGCCCCAGCGGCGGGTAGAGCGGCGCCGTGTGCTTCCGGGGGTCGTATTCCTCGAACACGCCCATGGCCCGCAGCCGCGGGTCGATCGAGCGGTTCTCGTCGTTCGAGCGCAGCTCGGGGTACCGGCTCTCGTCGAAGGGGTGGAAGGTGAAGATCCCGTCCTTGCCCCACAGCTCGCCGTATAAATAGAGGGCATCGTAGAATTCGCTGACCAGGCGGCCGCCTTCCTTGTGGCAACGCATGCACGCGTCGTCGGTGACCTGCAGAAGCCCGCCGCTGTAGTTGTTCGGCACGATCGACAGGTTGCTCGCCGTCGCCGCCGCGTAGGTTTTTTTGGTGCCGTTCTCTTTCCAGGCGGTGTCGTAGACGGAGACGAACGGGGTGGTCTTCAGGAGCTCGCGGACCAAAGGCGCGTCGCCGAAGTCCGGCAGCACGTCGAGCCAGCCGTCCTGGCGGTAGGTCGGCGCGAGCGCGGCGCGGGCCGCGAGCGTTTTCGGGGTCAACGTCGTGTTGTCCTCCAGGACGTCGACGAGCGCCCGGAGGTCCGGCACGTTGGCCCAGTCCGGCCGGTGGGATTTGACGCCCGCCGCCAGGCTCACGGCCGTCGGAAACGGGCGATAGGCGTTCATCGACCAGCCGGTCGGCTGGCGGGTGCGCGTCCGGATCTCCGACGGCAAGAGCTTGTCGCCGTCGACGATGAACAGGACTTCGCCGACGATGGTGCCGATGGGATAGACCCACATCCACTCGAAGCGGTCGTAGTTGCGGCGGACGCGCCAGATCGGGATGGACAGCACCTGGCCGTTAACCTGGGGCAGGACGACGAAGTTTTCGACCTTCAGGTTGGTGGACGCGTCGGTCCCGGCCGTCGTGGCGAACGGGAACTGCCACCGGTGCCGCTGCCGATCGTGCAAGCCGGTGATGACCTCCTCCGAGCCGGCGACCAGGTCCGGCCAATGCGCGTTCGTGTTGGCGCCCAGGGAATCCTGGTAGGACGGCGTCATCACCTCGGCGTCATACCAAAGGGTCTGGGCGCCGTTCAGGATCCGTCCCAGCCTGACGTCGGCGAGTGCCGGCAGCGCGGCCTTGATCGTCGCCAACCGCGCGGCGGGGATGAGCGACTCGATCGGCCCCCGCCCGACGGCCGGGGCCGTAAATGACACGAGAAAAAGCGGCGCTGCCACCGCCAGCCAGATGGATCTCCTAACCATGTCCGACACCCCCCGAAAAAATTTATGTAGCCGTTCGCGCCATCCGATGACGGGCGCGAATCCGTAGAAGCCAAAGCAATTGGCGAACGCCGGCACGGCCGCGTCGTGGGTTCCGCTTCAGAAAAAGCGGGAACGAACCGGCCGAACGCGGCGACGCCAGACGTCGATGTGGACGTGGACCATGATGCATCCCCCCGGAAGCACGGTCGTGTGATTTGGGGTCATTTTAACATCGCGACGGACCCGTGTTCAAGCTTCCGGAGCCACGGGACCAGCGCGTCGGGAGCCCGCCGGCCGGCGCAAAAGCCGCTGCGCGCCCCCGAAGGACTGCCTTTTTTCCCGATTTTTCGAAAGGCTACAAGCTTCGCCGGCCTGGGTGGCAAAAGCGTCAGCTACGATTTCTTGACGGCGCCGGACGCGACGGGGCGCGGGGCGGCGCTCAGTCGCCGCCAGCGGATGCCGGCTATTTATGAAGAACCTCCTCGGCACCGCCCTCGTCAGCATGTTTCTGTTTACCGGCGCGGCCCAGGCCGAAGCGCCGCTGGTGGAACGGCTCGAATCGTCGGGCGCCGTCTTCCTCGCCGACGCCGCCGTCGCGAAGGTCCTGCTCGAGGCCGCCGAAGGTGCGCCGAGCACGCTCCTCGTCGACCGGATCGTCACGATGCCGCCCGCCATCGAGAGCGCCCACGCGCGCAGCAACAGCGTCTGCGTGCAGCTTTCCTGGCACGGCGGCGACGCCGAGTTTCGTGCCCAGGACCTCGATGTGTCCAAGGAGGTAGCCCACGGCGGCGACGACGAAGAAGAGGAGCAAAGGGTTCGCGGCAAAGATGTCGACCATGATGGGGGGCGGTCCAGGGTTGCTGGTTCGGGCGCGGCCAGCCGCCTCTCTTCAAGTCGTATGCCAGGCCTCACATGCGGCAATTGACGCGGGGCTTTGGTCCCGCAAACATCGTCACTGCCGGCGCACGACCATGACCTCGACCCGCCGGTTCCGCTGGCGCACCTGGAAGTTGAGCATGAGGCTCACATTGAAGAAGCCGGGCTCCAGCGTCTCCGACGATTGCACGGTCACGAAGTCGATGCCCCCGGGAACGGCGTTGAAGTTCTGCAGGTCGCCGCCGACGACGTTGGCGGAGGCGACGGGCGCCAGCAACGACGCGGCAAGGGCCAGCCCTTTGAGGGAACGCATGACGGGTCTCCTGTAAGCCGATGGAACCCAAAGCTTACCGTGATCTCGGGCTCCACGCCTCGGGTCGCGGTCTCATGATCGCGCCGTCCGCTCAGGTCCCGCCGCCGGGCGACACCGCGCCCGTCGTCACCGGCGAACCGTTGGCGTCCGCCCCTTTGCACTCCGGCGCCGCCGGGTCGTTGCAGCACTTGACGAGGATGTCCTTCGCCTGCCCGTTCTTTGCGTGCCACTTCTCGAAGGTGCCTTTGTGAAACGTCTTGACCGGCGGCATCCAGTAGGCGAGCTGCCAGTTGACGCCGACCTTGCGGACGCCGCCTTCGTCCTTGTCGACGGCGTTCCGGATCGCCTCTTCATGAGAAGAGCCCTTTGATATGCCAACGGAATTCGGCGCCCAGGAGGAGCAGTTGGCGCCGTTGCCCATACGGTGGCAGCTCGTGGACTCGGAGACCTCGGGCGAGACCAGGTACTTGGTGTCGACCTGCGTCAACGACCCGTCGTATTGCACCGTCGCATACTTCGAGTCGACGTATGGCAGGCTCTCCCACTCGACCGAGCGGAGGAAGGGCGAAAAGTTGAACGGATCGTTGTCGTGGCAGCCCGTGCAGCCCTCGCCGGTGGTGTTGTAGAAGACCGACTTGAAGTCCTCGACCTCGGCCGGCGTCGCGTTCGTCAGGTCGATCTTCGGGATCCTGGTGTCGGTGATCTTGCCGCCGTAATCGTCCCACCAGCACGAGGCGCCGGACTTCATGTTGATCGCGATGATACCGAAGTCGCCGTAGGTCGCGTCCGCGCTGGTCAGGTCGGAGCGGTGGCGGCAGATCCACTTGTAGTGCACGTCGCCTTTGGTGAGCTGGCCCAAGCGGCTGCCGGCTTCGCACGAGCCGCCGAGCGAGGCCGGATTGGCGCAAGTTTCGCCGCCGGCCGGCAGCTCCTCCAGGTCGAATCCCGCCGCGCCGCCGTCCTTCACCTTGTAGATCCTGGCGAGCTTCGCGTTCTTGCAGTTGATCTCGTCGGGACCCGGGAGGAACCCGTCGAACTTCTCCTTGCACCGGCAGGAGTAGCACCGCGCGTCGTCCTCGAACGGTGACACCGGGTTGCAGAGCTGCGCGCAGGTGGCGTTTTGCGGCGCCGTCGTGTCGAGGATCTTGAGCGCGATCGCGGCGGTTTTTTCCCAGGCTCCGAACCGCGCTCGGCGTCGTCGCCGCGCTCGGCTGCACGCGCTGCGATACCGAGGGAACTCAATACCCCGTCTGGCCGGCGCCGCTCGGGATCGCCGGGGCCTGGATGACTTCGATCACTCCCGTCGTCGGACTGCGGGTCGCGGCGTTGGGCGCAAGGCGGTAGCAGGTGTTCGGAAGGAAGCCGTCGAGCACGACCTGCGCCTCGTCGTTGTCGTCGAAGCCACTGGGGGCATAAACCGCTCTGACGGTCACGGACACGAGCGGCGGCGCCGCCGGTTCGTCGGCGCGGGCGAACGAGGCGCCGAGCAGAGGCAGGATGAGCAAAGGCAGAATGAAACTCTTCATTTCGTGATCTCCATTTCCAAGCGGGGCCCGAGGCCGCGCCGTTGTTTCGTCGGTGGCGGGGCGCTCCAAGCAAGGATCGATCTAGCGATGAAGCCGCCTCGAAGCGCGTCGGTCCGCGGCATTTGGGCCGCAAATCGCAGGAATTCGCGCGCCAATTCGCGCGGATCACGCCGGATCCAGCAGCCTGAGCCAGCTCGCAAGCGCATCCCGTGCGCGGGGATTTCCCAGGCGCCGTTCGGAACCGGGTCCAGGAAATGCGGCCACATCGTCGGGTGCCTGCACCACGGCGCGCGGCGGGACCCCGCCTACCGTCGAGCCGAGGTTCAATGACCGGAGGCCGCCGCGGAAAAGGAGCGGGGCCTACCCAATCAACGCCCCATGAGGCTCGCGAGCGAGGCCTCGGTCAGCGCCACGGCACTTTCGAACAGGTCCAGCGGATCGCCGGTCTCCGGCCCCTGGTCGACGAGGCGCTTCCAGATCTCCTCCAGTCCCAACGCATACTTGCGCAACAGATCCTGCTTCTTGGCGGTCGTCGCATCAGGCATCGAAGTCCCCCTCGCCCGCCGGAGCGTCGGTCATGCCGCGCAGCTGCGCGACGACGGCGGAGCCGACCGCGTGCACGGTCTCGCCCGGACTGCCGAGGTCCTTGCCCTGCGCGACCATGGCGAGGGCGACGTCCAGGACCTGGGCCATGAAATTGTCGATGAAGATCTTCTGCTGTTCACGCGAGATGGCGACGGTCAAAGGGCAACCTCCCTGGATGCGGCGTCTATCACTCATATGATCGCATAGCGCGGCAGGACTAAAAATGCCGAAATTGGCTCCGTGAATTTGCAAGGAACGCTTCTTAGGTCCTACCCGCCAGCTGCGCCGCGACCAGGATCTTCAGCTGCTCCAGCTCCTCGACCTTCGCGGAGTCGAACGTCCCCTTGATGAGGCCGTCGCGGCCGACGACGACGAAGCGCGTCGAGTGCGCCGCCGTGTCCGCGGCGACGTCCAGGTGAAGGCCGTCGTTTGCCAGAGCGACGATGGCGCGTTCGTCGCCCGTGAGAAAGTACCACCGGTCCCGCTCGGCACCGTTGCGCTTCGCCACCGCCCTCAGGATCGCCGGCGTGTCGTGCGTCGGGTCGGTCGTGACCGACACGGCGCGGAAATCGGGGGCGTCGCGAAACTGCCGCTGCAGCGCCGCCAGCTTCCGCGCCATCAGCGGGCAGGTCGTCGGGCAGCTCGCGAAGAAGAAGCTCGCGATCCAGACCTTGCCGCGCAACATCGTCCCGGTGACCGGGCGACCATACGCGTCCGCCAGCGAAAAAGCGGGGACGGCCGCGGCATTGGCCGTCGTTTGCGCGGCTTGAGCCGAATTGAGCTCGACCGGCAGGGTGACGGTAACGACGTCCTCGCGTGCGCCGCGCGCCAGCGAGATCGCCAGGGTCCAGGTCCCCGGCGCCGCGAAGGCGAGGTTGTCGGCAAAATAGGTCGCCTCGCGCAGCTTTCGCACGGTCGGCGCGCTCGTCGGCCTCAGGCCGTCGGCGCGCGAAAGGACGACGCCCGAGACCTCCGCGCCGGCGGGGCGCGAAAGGGCGATCTCCAGCGCGGCCGCGTCCCCGACGACGAACCGCGCGCGCGCGGCGCGGCCCTCCCCCGTGCAGGATGCAGGCGTTGCCTCGACGTGAACCTCGACGGTCCGGTCGGCGGTCGCGACGACGGCGAGCTCACAAGCCGACGCCTCGATGGCGAAGAGCGCGGCAAACCCGAGGAGGCACGATGCCAGGGGGTACGCGCTCATGTGTTACGCTGGCGGGGAGTTTCCATCCAATACCATCGCACGGGGGGGCCTTTATGCAACGGGAATTCGGCCTGCTGAGATCACTCGGTTTAGGCTGCGGACTCCTGGCCCTGCCGGCCTGCGGCCCGAGCGCCGCCGCCTTTCGCCCGGAACCGAGCGTTATCCGCGCGATTTCCGCCGTCAGCACGGGCTCGGTTCCCGAGCTCGGGACGTCGGCGACGCGGCGGCTTTCGGTCCTGGCGACCGCCGCGAACGGCCTCTCGACGCCGCGCGACCTCGAGTTCAACCCCCAGGTCGACGGCGAGCTCTGGATCGTCAACCGCGACACCGAAGGCGTCGTCATCGTTCACAAGGCCGGCGCGGCGGCCCAACGCACCGAGGCCCGAAAAGACTCCTACCGCTTTCACTTCATGTCGAAGGTGAGCTCGATCGCCTTCGGCACCAACGAGAACTTCGCGTCCTGCCAGGAATCCCGCAATGAGGGCGGCGATTATGACTTCATGGGACCCACTCTTTGGTCGTCGGACCTGGACGTCTTCGCCAACGTCAACCAGAGGCTCGTTCCTGGCGCGACGTGCCGGCCGACCGCGGCGATGAGCGCGACCCGGGAGCTGCTCGGCAGCCACCTCGACATGCTCCATCAGAGCCCGCTCTGCATGGGGATCGCCCACGCGACCGGCAACGCTTTTTGGGCGTTCGACGGCGACAGCGGCGACCTCGTCTATTACGACTTCGTCCGGGACCACGGCCCCGGCGGCGACGACCACTCCGACGGGCGCCTTCGCCGCTATTCCGACGTGAAACTCGCGCGCGTCACCGGCGTGCCGAGCCACATGATCGTCGACCCCGCGACGCAGCGCCTCTACATCGCCGATACCGGCACGGGCCGGATCCTGAGAGTCGATCCGAACGTCGCGCGGTCGGCCGGTGACCTGGAACCACGGGGCGAGCCGCTCGCCGAGTACCGGCGCTTCACCGGCGCCCGCGTCGACACCTTCGCCGCGGGGCTGCGCCAGCCGTCTGGCATCGCGATCCACGACGACCGCCTGTTCGTGTCGGACCACGCGACCGGCGAGATCATCGCCTTAAGCCTCGAGTCCGGCGCCGAGCTCCAACGCGTGACGACGGGCGCCACCGGGATCATGGGACTCGCCGTCAGCGCCGCCGGTCAGCTGTGGTACGTGGACGGCGGCGCCGACAAGCTGGTGCGGGTCGACGCGGAGTGATCACGGCGTGGCCGTTACGAGATCGCGAGCCCGACCAAGCGGACGCTGGTGACCGCGCCGTCCTGCAGGTAGACCTGCACGAAGGCCTTGGTCTGGTAGAAGCCGTGCGGCGTATAGGCCGGCAGACGCGCCACGACGAGGTCGGTATCGAAATATAGCGGCGTCGTCATGCCGTGCGGCAGCTCGCCGCCTTGGCTGAGTAGGACGGCCCTGAACTCCGCGCGACCGGACGGCTCGCCGAGACGGGCCTCGACGGCGGGGTCGGCGCGGAGGGCCGCGCTCACCAGGTCTTGCGGAGACGCCGTGTCCGCGGCTACGTCGGCGGGACGAAAACCCCCGTGGTCGCCAAGAAAAAGGCCTTCGAAAAAAGCAAAACGCGGTGCCCGACCAGAAGAAGTTGAGCTGGCTTCGGTCCCGTTGAGCGCGTGAGCCACTCGACACCTAGGCGCTAGGCCAGTGCGGCACGCGTTGTGCATTGCGGCGGGCACCCTTGGAAAGCGGAGGGTGAAGAGTGTCAGCTTTTACCCGCGCCCCTCATTCGACCCTGATCACTGACCCGCTGATGCAGCATCCATATCATTTTAGGAGCCATGCCCATGAAATCGAATCTTAGAAATTGGGGACGTTCACTCGGAGTCTCCACGGCGCTCTCGACGGCCGCCCTCTTTGGCTCGGCCGCGTCGTTCGCGGCCTCCGGTACGCCGGCCCCCGACGCCGTGAATCCGCAAGGCGACAACTCGAAGATGAACGCCCCGGTCAATGGCGCGACCCAGCCGACGGCCGATCAGCAGCCGAACGCGACCTCCGACGTCGAGATCACGAGGAAGATCCGCCGGGCGCTGACCAGCGACAAATCCCTCTCGACCTACGCGCAAAACGTGAAAATCATCACGCAAAACGGCCAGGTCGTCCTCAAGGGCCCCGTTCGTTCGGCCAAAGAGAAGTCCACCGTCGAGTCCACGGCAACGACCGTGGCCGGCGCGACCAAGGTCAACAGCGAGCTCGAGGTCACCCCTGAGAAATAATGCGCCCGCCCTTGCGAGAGCTTCATCCTTAACCCATTGCCTCTAATCTCAACCAAAGGATCCCACATGTCTGGCAAAAACACGGCCGTTTTCGCGATCTTTCACAACCGTCCGGCCGCTGAAAAGGGCGTCGACGCCCTGAAGGCGGCGGGCTTCCAGAGCAATGACATCTCGGTGCTTTTCCCCGACAAGGACAGCAACAAGAGCTTCGCCCACGAGAAGGAAACGAAGGCGCCGGAAGGCGCGACCACCGGCGGCACCGCAGGCGCGGCGATCGGCGGCACCCTCGGCTGGCTCGTCGGTATCGGGAGCCTGGCGATCCCGGGCATCGGACCGTTCGTCGCCGCCGGACCGATCATGGCGGCCCTCGCCGGCGCCGGCATCGGCGGCGCGGTCGGCGGCATCACCGGTGCCCTTATCGGCTTGGGCATTCCGGAGTACGAAGCCAAGCGCTACGAGGGCATCGTGAAAGACGGGGGTATCCTGCTCTCCGTGCACAGCGACACTGCGGCCCAGACGAAACGCGCGAAGGAAATCCTCGCCCGCGTCGGCGGCGACGATATTTCCTCCACGGGCGAAGACAGCGGCGTCGTCAAGGGCACGGAAACGGATCCGTCCGCTCGCCTCCGCCGGGACGACACCGACCGGGTGACCCCAGGGCATTGATCGCAGGTGCGGGACAGAGGGGGAGGATCGCCGGAAGGCGCCCTCCCCCTCCTTTTTCGTTTGGTGAAGGCGCGTCCATGCCGGTACGACGCAAAAAAACTCGCGGGTGAGATCCCGCGAGGTCGTATGCGTCGTGCCGGTAAGCCGGCGAAACGGCGCGCGGTCAGGCCGCTCAATGGCCGCGAAAGAAGAAGAACCACAGCAGGATGACGAAGAAGCCAGGGACGCCCATCATCCAAAGAAGCAACGGTGCCGCCACGCGGCCTTCGGCATTCTTGAAAAGATCCTTCATAACGTGGCCTCCTCGAGTAAAGCCCGAACATCGGGCACGAATAGCAGTGCAAGGACGAGGCCAACCGCCGGTCAGCGCGTGCAGGCTTACGCGCGGTCCGCGACGGCCAGACGCTTAGCCGCCCGCTGAAAGCCCATCAGGTCCGCCAGGGGGTGGCGCTTGCCTACGACGTCGGCCGGGATCAGGTCGGCCGCGATCGCGCTATTGGTGATGCCACGGCCCCCGAAACACAAGGTGAATGACGTTCCTTGCCGCTCGGCATGCCGGCCGATGAACGACGGCCCGTCGAAGGTCTCGGCGAAGGCACCCGTCCCGCCGAACTCCACCGCGGAATCCAGCCGCCAAAAGCGATTGCGGGCGGCCGCCTCGATCGCGCCGAGCCGGCTCGGCAGCAAGCGGTCCCGCGCAAGGGCCCTGGGAAAGACGCGGTCCTCGCCGCCGGCGAGCAGCCGGTCGTCGTCGGTCGTCCGCAAGTCTGCATCCCTCCGCCAACAGGGTGAAGACCTTTTCCTTCATGGTCGCACCTCGGGCGAGTGTTCGGTGCCTCGGCTACATCCCGATTACCAGTCCGTCTTTCATTCCTCCATGATCCCGAGGAGTTTTCCTTGACCAAGGCCCCGCGTCCCGCGAAACCCGCCAGGCCGGCCCGCCCGAACGCCCTCGCGCCGTCAACGGCCAAGACCCGGGACTTCGAGGCGGACTTAGTGATGGCGCGCGTCAGCCGCGCGGCGTTCCTCCAGCTACCCGCCTTTCTTACGCCTTCGGCTTGAGGACGCCCGCATTCCTCTTGGGATACGCGCCTCTGGCTCGCCGCCCGGAGCGCCATGACGCCTCGAGCATGGCCAGGTTGGCCGGCACCGACGCCGCCTTGCGGACGAGGAGCGTTGCCCAGACCGATTCGGGGATGTACTCGGCCAACGAGACCTCTCCGTCGGGATCGAACCGGAACGCCGGTGATCGACACCCATCAAGTTCCTTGCCGCTTCACCGGCAAGATCGGGCGCCTCGTCGTGAAATTCACCGCTACCGATGCCGGCCTCTCTTTGCCAGACACGGCTCATCAGACGGATGACTAAACGCGGATTTTTTGTGGGGCTAAAGGACCGGCGCCAAGAGGCGCGCCACCCGCACCGCCAGTCGAAACGGAAACCCGCGCCCGTCGATTTCCGCGAGCGTCACCGGCTTCGCGCCTTCGAGGTCGCGGAGCAACATCGTCTCGACCTGTTTCGCGAAGCCGACGTCGGCGAAGAGCATCGTGATCCCGAAATTGAGGCGGAACGAGCGGTTGTCGAAGTTGGCGGTGCCGACGGCGCTCAGCGCGTCGTCGATCAGCAGCACCTTTTCATGGATGAAGCCGGCCTGGTAGCGGTAGAGCTTGATGCCGTGGGGGATCGCGTCCTTGAGGTAGGCGAACGACGCGAGCCAGACGAGGACGTGGTCGGCGACCGCCGGCAGAATGATCCGCACGTCGACGCCTTTCATCGCGGCGAGCTGCAGGGCCGAGACGATCTGCGCATCCGGGACGAAATACGGGCTCGTGATCCAGACCCGGTGCTTTGCCGCCTGGATGGCCGCGAGAAAGAGCAGGCAGCAGGTGTCGAGGCCGTCGGCCGGTCCGGTCGGCAGCGCGAGCGCGGCGATTCCCGTCGTCCTGGCGGCGCCGGCCGCGGCCTGCCAGTCGACCTCCGGGAGCGCGCCACTGGACCAATGCCAGTCCTCGAGGAACGCCACCTGGACCTCGGCCGCGACCGGGCCTTCGACGCGCACGTGCGTGTCGCGCCAGTGGCCGAACTTCCTGCTCTTGCCGAGGTAGTCGTCGCCGACGTTGTGGCCGCCGACGAAGGCGATGCGGCCGTCGACGACGACGATCTTGCGGTGGTTGCGGAAGTTGAGCTGGAAGCGGTTTTTCGCCCCTTTCGTCGTCTTGAACGGGCGGATGTCGATGCCGGCGCGGCGCAGCTCGGCGATATAGCGGCCCGGCAGCTCGTGCGACCCCATCTCGTCGAAGAGGAAATAGATGCGCACGCCGCGCGCCGCCGCGTCGAGCAGCCTGGCCTTGAAGGCGCGCCCGATCTCGTCGTCGCGGACGATGAAGAACTGGACGAGCAGGTAGCTCGTCGCGGCGGCGATCCCGGCGAAGATCGCTTTGAACGTCGCCTCGCCGTCGATACACAGCTGGACGTCGTTGCCGTCGGTGAACGGCATGTTCGCGAGCGTCTCGAAGACGGTGTTCCGGCCGGTTCCCGCGACGTTCTTCTTCAGATGAGTCACGCGGAGGTCCTGCCGGCGGCGCCGGGTTTTATAGCCGTTGAAGCGGTCTTCCCGGTCGAGGTATGCTCCCATCGCGCAAGACGCGCCATCTGCCATCGGAGACAGGGCTCTTGGACGAGACGACCTTTCGAATCGTGAAGACGATCGCGGTGGTTTTGGCGTTCGCCGGGACCAGCTTGGTTCAATGGCGGGCGCCGCTCGTCAAAGAAAGAGGGCGCGTCTCGAGGAATTGGCGGACAAATGCGCCGTTCGCCGCCGCCAACGCCGTCCTGGTCGGGCTGATTTGCGGCGCCTGTGTCGGCGCTTTCGCGCGGCACCTCGAAATCGACGGCCGCGGCCTGACCACAAAGCTCGGGCTGTCGCTGCCGGCGCGCATCCTCGTCTCGGTCGGGGTCCTCGACCTGACGGCTTACCTCTGGCACCGGGCCAACCACCTCGTCCCCTTCCTTTGGCGCTTTCATGCGGTGCACCACACCGACCCGGTCTACGACGCTTCGACCGCGCTCCGGTTTCATCCGGGCGAGGTCGCCATTTCGCTCGGGGTGCGCCTGGCCGTCGTCGGGATTTTTGGGCTGCCCGTGGTGGGGATTTTGGCGTTCGAGGCGCTTTATGCCCTGGCCAACACGTTCGAACACGGGAATATCCGGCTGGCGGACGGATTCAGCCGCCGGCTCGGGCGGGTCCTCGTGACGCCGGCCATCCATCGTCTACATCACGCGCCCGAACGGGCGCGCACCAATAGCAACTATGCGACGATCTTTTCGGGGTGGGACCGCCTCTTCGGAACCTTTGTTCCGCCCGGCCCGGCGACGACGGCGGCCGCGGTGGGCCTGCCGCCGAGCGCGTTGGACCCCTTCGATCCGGTGGTCTTGATGGCCCTGCCGTTCCGAAAAGCCCCGGGCTGATCCGCGCGGGACAAAAGAAAAAGGGTGGTCCATAAGGCCACCCTCTTTCCTTTTAGCCCCGTGCAGGCACGGAGTATGGCAAGAGCGCTTGATCGAGGAGGCTGATGCAGATCCTAACACTGCGAC
>JAYVWD010000762.1:0-4865 GCA_043786345.1 Pseudomonadota bacterium | reverse complement strand
CGCTCGCCCCACTCGCGGTCCTTGTCGTCGCGGCCCTCGGTGAGCCCGTCGGTGTACCAGATCATCGCGTCGCCGGGCTCGAGGCGCGCCGTGAATTCGCGATAAGTCGCCTCCGGAGTCTCGCCGAGGCAGACGTCGGGGTCGCTGATCAACATATCGACGGCATAGCTCTCGATGGGGGTCTCGTCGGCCGGCTCCGCCGCGCGGCAGATGACCGGCAGCTCGTGCGAGGCATTGGCATAGGTGACTTCGCCCGTGGCGAAATCGACGACGGCGATGAAGAAGGTCATGTTCATGCCGCCCTTGGCCGCGTAATGGACGGCGGCGTTGAGATCCGCCATCAGGGTGGCGGGCGAGAGCTTCATGCCGGGCGTACGCTTGTAAACCTGCTGGACCGTCGTGCAGCAGCTCTGTGCCGCCGCGGTGATCAACGCCGCGGGGACGCCGTGCCCGGTCGCATCGCCGACCAGGACGACCAGCTTTTCGCCGAGCCGGAAGTAGCCCCACCAGTCGCCTCCACACTCGGATGCCGGCGAATAGAAGCCGGCGAGCTCGCAGTCGGCTAAGTCCAGGTCCGCCGCCGGAAAGAGGTTCTCCTGCACGAGCCGGGCCGTCTCCAGTTCTTTCTCCATGCGGGCCTTGTCGGCGACCTGCCCCATCAAGTCCGTGATTTCGCTCGCCATCGTATTGAACGAGGTGGACAGCGCCCCGATCTCGTCGCGGGAGCGCACATCGACGCGCACGGAAAAATCGCCCTGCGCGATGCGGCGCGTGGCCTGAAAGAGCTTGTTGATCGGTCCCGTGAGCGACTTGGTGAAGAGCATGCTGATCAGGAGCGAGGCCGCGAGCAGCGCCGCGGCGAAGAGCACCGAGCGCTCCACCAGGCGCCGTGAGGCGGCGAACGCCGTCTCGCGCGGGATCTGCGAGACGACGACGAGGCCGCCGACGTCCAGCTTCGCGTACGCGGTGATACGGCGCTCGCCGTCGTTGCCGGTGAGCTCCTTGGCTCCCGACCGGAATTGGCCGCCGAGGATCTCGCGGACGAACGCGGGGTCTGAGATGTTCTCCTTCGCGATCACGCGCGCGGCGTCCCGGTGCGCGAGGAGATTCCCGGCGCCGTCGATGAGGTAGGTCGTGAAGACCTCGGAGCGGGAAAAGCTCTTGAGGAGGCGGTCCTGCTGGAGGTCCGCCACCGCCACCAGCGCCGGCTCCCCCGCGCGGTCCTTGACGAGGGCCACCGTCAAGAGCGGCACCCCGGTCGCGAGGGAGGAGTTGTACACGAAGATCTCGCCGCCTTTCAGACGTTCATAGACCCCCGGCGGCGGCGCGTGCCGCGCGCCGAGCTGGGGCGCCTCGATCCCGTGCATCGCGAGAAAATCGGCCTTGATCAGGTCGACGATCGGCTCGCCCAGGGCGGCGCCGGCGGGGGGCCGCTGGTAAATGGCCAGATGCACGACGTCGGCATCATTTTCGAAAAGACGCCGCACGATCGCCGTCGCGCCCTCGTCGGCGGTTTGCGGCGCGAGATCCAGCACGGCGCTCATCGTCTTGTGGACGCCGTCCACGAGCGCGCCGACCTCGGCCGAGATCGACGCCACGAGCGAGGTACTCGAGTCGTAAATATAGGCTTCTTTGTCGCTCTCGAAGAGGTTGATCGCCAGCGCCAGGTAGGCGAGGAGAACGGCCATCGTCGTCGCGACGACGACGGCCAGAAATTTATAGCGGATCGAGAGGGAGCGCATGGAGGGAGTTCTCGAGGGTTGGTTGCCACGGCGAGGTTCAGACCATAGAATCATTATAAACAGAAATTCCCCAAACGCCCTGACAGCGACGATCCCGCCAATGATCCACCGGCAAATTCAGCTCGTGACGTCCGACGCGGCGTTTGCCGAAGAGGCAAGCGCGGCCTTGAAGCCGCATGGTTTTGCGACCTTACGGACGTCCGGCGTGCCGCCCGCGGGCGATCTGATCCTCGATCTCTCGGGTGTTCGGGACGCGGTCAACCCGCTTCCCGCGGCGTTCCGGACCGGGCACCCGGTTTTATGCATCTCGGACGACGACGACACGACGCTCCAGCTCTTCACCGAAAACTCGAACGTTCAAGGGGTGTTCGGCCGGGCGGTCGCGGCGGACCGGGAGGCGTTCGGATCCGCCGCGGCGACCCTGCTCGGGCCGCCGTCCGCGAGTATCGTCGGCTTCCTCCGCCCCGGCGCCGAGGTGCGGAGCCGGACGCTGACGGCGTACGAGCAGAAGGACCAGTGTTTTGAGGAGGTCTTGGCTTTCGTCAACCGGCTGGACGCGTTCACCGACTTCGCCGAAATCGTCGTCGCCGGCGTCTGGGAGATGCTGATGAACGCGCTCTTCGACGCGGCGGCCCAACGGGTGGCGCCGGCCGCGGACAGCCGGGTCCGTCCGGTGATCGTCGAGTACGGGTCCGACGGCGCGTACCTGGCCATCGCGGTCCAGGACGAGTACGGGACGTTGACGCGGGACACGGTCGCGCGGGCGCTCGCGCGCTGCCACCGGCGGGGCCCGGACCAGGTCCTGGATCACAATGGCGGCGCCGGCATCGGCCTCTACATCCTCTACAACAACGCCCACCAGCTCCACTTCACGGTGGCTCCGGGGAAGCGGACCCGGGTCCTCATGATCTCGCGCGTGTTGCGCCGCTATAAAGACTTCGAAGGTGTGAAAAAGAGCTTGAGTTTCACCTGTGAGGGTCCCAGATGAGCCGGCTCGTTCAATTGCAGCTCGACGTCTCCGTGGCGGGAACCGTCGTCACCGCGCAGGTCGGGGGCACGATCGACGAATTCGCCGACTTTTCGGGCCTATCGCGCCCCGGCATGACGACCCTCGTGCTGTCGATGGCGACCGTTCAGCGCTGTAACTCGACGGGAGTCCTGCGCTGGACGCGGTTTCTCCAGGCGACGCCGGCCGGCGTCAGGATCGTCCTCAAAGAAGTCCCGGCGATGATCGTCCACCAGATGAACATCGTCCCCGCGTTTCTGGCGCATCCGAACATCTCGGTCGAATCGTTCTACGTGGCCTACGCCTGCGACGCCTGCGACCGGAGCGAGTCGCATCTTCTCATGGCCGCGGACGCCCAGATCGGGGCCATGGTGGCCGCTCCGGAGCGGAATTGCGGCGGGTGCGGGAAGCCGCTGGAGCTCGACGCCGTGCCCGAGCGGCACTTCGTTTTCCTGAAACGCGCGAGAGGACACCAGTGAGCGAGCTCCAGTTCAAAAAGGCCCACGCAAACGGGGTGACGACGATCTCGCTCATCGGGCGGATGTCGGAGACCGCCCAATACGCCGCGCTCGCCGACGTCGGGGGCGCCGATTGCGTCGAGTTCGATTTCGATGGCGTCACGCTCATCAACTCGAAGGGCATCCAGATCTGGAAGACCTTCATGACGAGCCTCCCGCAGGACCTCGTGATCCGCTATGTCAATTGCACGCTCAAAATCGTGAACCAGCTCAACCTGTTTCCGTCGTTTCAAGGCAATAAGAAGGTCGAGATCAAGACGTTCTATGCTCCGTACTTCTGTGAGGCGTGCGACTCGCAGTTGCAGATCAGGCTCGAAACCGCCGCGGCGTTCCCGGATCCGCGCACGGCGGCGGCGCCGTCGGTGACCTGCCCCTCGTGCGCCAAGCCGATGGAATTCGACGCCAACCCGCAGAAGTACTTCATGTTCCTCCGGCGTTCGGCCTGATGGCCGTCGCCTCCCTCAAGCCGACCCTGCTTCTCGTGGTCGCGAACTCGGCGACGGCGGCGGCGCTCCGCGCCCGGCTCGGGCGGGAAGGTTACGAGGCGATCGTGGCGACGACGTCGGTCGCGTTGCAGGCGGCCGTGGCGAGCGGCGTCGACGTCCGGGGGGCGCTGCTCGATATCCGGACGACCAAAGACGGCGCGATGAAGGTCCTCGGCTTCCTGCGGAGGATCCTGCCCGAAGGGGCGCCGATTTACGCGTCCGACCAGGTGGCCGACGAGGCGACGCTCAAGGACCTCGAGACGACCGGCGGCCTGCGGCGCATCGGGCCCCTCGGGAGCGATCCCGACGGCGCCGTGGACCGCCTGTTCGCGGTGAAGGAGCGGAGCGAGGGCGCGCGGTATGACGTGAACGTCATCAACTGTTTCGTGGCTTCGGTCAACACGGTGCTTGAATACTATACCCAGTCCGTCCCGGAGCTCGGCAAGGCGACCGTGGTGCCGCACAAGAGCGTGCCGGCGGGCTATGTGACGGCCATCCATTATCTGGAAGGGCCCAACTGCGAAGGCTCGGCCTCGCTCACCTGCGAGAAGAACTTCATCATCGACATCGCCGCCCGGGTCAATGGCTTGTCCAAAGCCGAAGCGGAGGGGTCCCGCGAGGCCCTGATCGCGACGACCGAGGAGCTGACCGATCAGATCTTCGGCAAGGCGGAGCTGCTGCTCAAAAGCCTCGGTTTCGACTTCGCTCTGAGCGCGCCTGAAACGCATTTTGGCGAAACCGAACCGATCGTGCTGCGCGGGCGCGCGCCGGTCATGCTCATCCCTTTTTCGCTCCGGAAGAAGCGTTTTTTCATCGGCTTCTCGCTCCGGCTAAAGTGACGCCCGACACGGCCGCCAGGGCCTTCACTTGTAGCTGGCTTTCCGCTTCGACGTCGCCCCGCGCGAGAGGCCTTCGCGCCGCTTGAACGCGGGCAGAGCGTCCCCGAGGCCCGCGAGGTCATCGTCGCCCTCGATCCAGGTCCCGACCAGGCCGTAACAAAAGTGCGAGCCCGGCGGCAGACTGAGGTTGCTGGGCGGAAAGCCGCCGGCGCCCGCTTCAGGTCCGGGCTTGGCCTTGGAGGCGTCCGTGACGTTCTCCTTGTTGTCGACCGAGA
>JAYVWD010000761.1:0-2035 GCA_043786345.1 Pseudomonadota bacterium | reverse complement strand
GCGGGCGCCGTCACTCCTCGTTTCCACTGAGGATTTTCCCGGCGAAATCGAGCGCCCGGATGCACACCGGCCGGTCCAGATCGGTCGCCTCGTCCTTCGCGATCGCGATGTCCTCGAGGACGGGCCCGTCGCGCTCGGCGAACTGGGTCGTGAGCAGCGCCACGAGGGACGCGATCGCCTGGTCGGTGACGCCGTCCTGATGGCGCGCGCTGCCCCGGAGCCGGCCGAAGGCGTCGCGCATCCGGTCGAGCGGGACGACCTGCATCAAGGGATTCATGCGCGACATCGGGACGAGGCGCAGCAGCAGAGCCAGGTCGTCCGCGCCGCCATGCTCGAGGACCGACACCAGGACGCGATCCTCGGTGGCCGCGACCAGGGCGGCGAGCTTTTTGACTTTTTGCTCGCGCCGGTCGAAAAGGCTGAACTTCATCGCGGTCTCCGGTTGAGGCGTACCTCTATTTTAGCCGGCCTGGCCGGCCGCGCCAAACCGGGCAATCCCTGCCCATCGAAAGGGCGGCGAAGCCCTGCTACGATTGATCTATGAGCACTTCCCAAAAGCCAGCGCCCCGTCGGCTAACGGTGACGTACTACGTCGAACCGCAGACCCTCCGTACGATCACCATCCCCGTCCAGCGGGCGAACGTTCTGATCTTCGGATTGAGCGGCGCCGTGCTGTGGACCCTGGCGAGCGGCCTGTTTCTCGGCGCGCGGCTCGTATCGGGCGGGCATGAGGCGCCACCCGCCGTGGCCGCGCTCAACGAGGCGGTCCAGGTCGCGCCGCCGGCGCCCGCCGTGATCGTGCTGAGGATCGAGGACAAGCCGGCCCCCGTCCTCGAGGCGAAGGTCGAGTCCAGGCAGGTCGAGCCCAAGCCGGTCGAGGTCGAGCCCAAGCCGGTCGAGGTCGAGCCGGTCGAGGTCAAGGCCGTCGAGGCGCCCGCGATCGCGGCCGCCGACTTCGGCCCCCCGGCCGTCCTGGCCGACCCGCAAGCCTCGGTGCCGCCGCCCGCTCCTACGCCCCTCGCGGCCCGCCTCGCCGTCATCGACCCCGCTTTCGCCTATAAAACCGACGAAGGGGTCTTCAACCTCGACTTCAAAATCCAGAACAAGGGCAAGCCCGAGGCCAAGGGCAAGGTCTGGGGCGTGGCGAGCTTCGCGGCGGCGAGCGGCAAGCACCTCGAGATCGCCAGCGCCGACGGCGTGAGTTTCCGGGCGAAGTCTTTGACCCTCAAGGCCCTGCAGTTCCCGCTGCCGGACAGCGAGCCGGGCTACATCGACGAGGTCACGATCCACGTCTCGGAAGACGCGGCGGCGGAAGAGATGATCTCGACCTACAAGCTCGACGAAACGGGCGCGGCGATTCGCTGATTCAGCAAGTTCGCCAGGAAAATAAGGCTTTATTCGAGGCTATCATAGGGCTGAGCTTCAGCCACGCTGCGGCAAACTGGCCTTCCGGTAAAGGCCCCAGCGGATGCCGCTGGGGTCTTCGAGCTGCCAGATCTCGCCGTATCCGAACAATTTTGCCGGGCCGAATCTCATGAGACCGCCTGCTTTGACGATGCGCAAGGCAAGTTCTTCCGGGTTTTCACAGGCAAAATAGAGGATAGGGCCGGCGCCCGCCGCCGGCTTGCCCGGCACGATCCCGATCCCGAACGGGCAGTCGCGCGGGACGCTCAACACGACGAAGTCGTGGATCTCGGCCGGGACCGGCTCCCAGCCAAAGGCTTCGCCGTAAAACCGGACCGCGGCGGCGACGTCCAGCGCCGGGATCTCGATCTGGCAAAGCTGGCGCGGATCGATCAGCGGCTCGCCTCGAGGAGGCCCTCAGGGCTCACGGCGAGGCCGTCGACCACATGGCCGCCCTCGAATTTCGATACGTCCCCGACCTTCCAGCGCTTTTCGAAGAAGGCGCGGATCACGGACTGGCGGATGCGGGTGTTGTCCGGGCTCTCATCGGCCAGGAACTTCTCGAGGACCCCGGGGACGTCCGGATCGTCCTGCTCGATCATGAGATCGGTGCACGCGAAGCGCACGCGCT